>DATKKJ010000082.1 GCA_035543055.1 Terriglobales bacterium
CCGTGGACCACGAACTCCGGGGCAAAGCAGTCGGGGCAGAGGAGCCCGTCTCCCGGGATGGTCGTGCTCGGATCGACAAAGGTCCAGGTCGCCCCGCCGTCTAGGGTCTGCCATATCCCATCAGTCACGGTGCCGGCGTTCTGGATATACACTCCGTCGGACACTTCCCATCCCCCAAGGTAACCGTCGGCGGTGGTGCCCACCAGGAAATATGTGCCGGCCGGCAGCACCTGATTGACGTTCATGGTGACTACCTGAGCCGGATTGCCCGCGCCCGTGAGTGACGCGGTGGCGAAGGTGGTGATGCTCCCGGTCAAGGCATTCTGCAGGGCGAAATCGTAATGGTCGCTCGGGCCCCCCAGCAGATAGAGGTCGATGGTGCTGACCGCCTGGTTGCTGGAAAGAGTGAATTCGGCGGCCTCGAATATCCCCGTATTCCAGATGGGGTAGAAAGTGTAGGGCGTCTCATTCGGAGCCCCCACGAGGATGGTGTCGCCATGCAGCAGGCTGCTCGCAAGCACGATGAGGAATAACGCCAGCCATGCCCGAGATTTCATCTTTGTCCTCCTGAAACTGTCAAGCCGCTCCATACGGATGCAGGCACCGCTTGCGACGACGCATACAGAGGCCAGCCAATCCACTGCCCACCAGCGCCCAGCTCGCCGGCTCCGGCACCTGTCCCGGAACCAGCACTGCTTCTATCGTCGCGGGCGCTCCGGTCACGTCGAGCACCTGGAAGGTGCCAGGCAGCAGTTCCAGATAGCCCTGCTGGTTAATGGTGTAAAGCTCCGGGCCTGTCAGATCGAAGATGCCCAGCCCAACCGTGGCTTCCGCTGTGTCGTCCATGCCCCCGCCAATCAAAGTGCCCCGGAACGCGATGTTGTCGATTCCGGCCGAGGTGGAAATACCATCGAATTCGTAGAAGAACCCGGAGAAGTACCACGTCGGGGTCGGGAATTGCGGCAAAGAGAAGGTCACGGTCCCGAAGTTCCCCGTGACGGTGTAGTCGATGTTGTCGGCTGCTGCAGGCACTGCAAAGAGCAGGCCGATCGCGAGTGCAAGCGGTAATGACCTGCGGGCCATGGCGCCTCCCTACGTTAGTCTCAGGCACGCCGCGCGGGCGGCCCGTACACCATGTCGTTCGAGGGTCAGCGCGGGGGCAAGCGCTTATAGGAATTCCGGCCAGAGCCGCGCCCCCATTGTTAGCCTGGGCTATGCAAGTCGCATACCACCGGAACGCGCTGATAATGCGAGGCTTGCGGCCGGGCAGTCCGCCCTTTGTGTGCAATCGTCTGCACACAAGTGGGCAATTCATTTCAGTGTCCAGCGAGGATGCACCGACGCCCTGAGGCAAGTCCTTCGGGAAGCCACGCCTTCAGTGGGGCAGGAAAAGAAACACCGACAGGAACGACAGGCCCATCAGGGCGGCGATCACGATCAGGAACCACAGGTCATTCGGAGAAACAAGTCAGAACGCAGAAGTCAGATTGCAGAAGTTACTTCTGCCATCTTCGATCTGACTTCTTCGTTGTCTTTGTCTTCCTGCGAAGGTGCTATCTTGTCGCAGGGCCACCATGGAAGTCCTGAAAGAGCTCTTCGAGCGCCATTTCCACTCCGCCGCGACGCGGGTGCAACCGCTGCAGGGCGGGCTGGGAGGCTCGGCGCGCAAGATCGTCCGGCTGGCCGACGACCAGCGCTCGGCCATCGGCATCCTCAACCAGGACCGCGCCGAGAACGTGGCCTTCCTCACCTTCAGCCGCCACTTCCGCCGCCACCGGCTGCCGGTGCCGGAAATCTACAAAGAAGACCTCGACCGCGGCGCCTATTTGGAAGAGGACTTGGGCGATACCACGCTCTTCGACCTGCTCTCGCGCCAGCGCACGGGCGCCGGGATCGCTCCCGAGGTCATCGCCGCCTACGGCAAGGTCGTGGACCTGCTGCCCCGCTTCCAGGTGGAGGCCGGACGCGACCTCGACTACTCCGTCTGCTATCCCCGCTCCAGCTTCGACCGCCAGTCCATCGCCTGGGACCTGAATTATTTCAAGTATTACTTCTTGAAGCTGGCCGGCATCCCTTTCAGCGAGCAGGCTCTGGAAGAGGACTTCGGCCGCCTGACCCGCTTCCTGCTCACCGCCCCGCGCGAGTATTTCCTCTACCGCGATTTCCAGTCGCGCAACGTCATGCTGCGCGACGGCCCGGTAGACCCCCGGCTTCAGCCGGGGGCCGGGCTCCAGCCCGAGCCGCACTTCCTCGACTATCAGGGCGGACGCAAGGGTGCGCTGCAGTACGACATCGCCTCGTTGCTCTACGACGCCAAGGCCGACCTGCCGCCAGACCTGCGCCAGGGCCTGCTGGAGCGCTATCTCGACGCGCTCGCCGGGCACATCGCTCTCGACCGCGACGCCTTCCTGCGCCACTACTACGCTTTCGTGTACGTCCGCATCATGCAGGCGCTGGGGACCTACGGATTCCGCGGCTTCTACGAGCGCAAGCCGCACTTCCTGCAGAGCGTCCCTTACGCCCTCAAGAACCTGCGCTGGCTGGCCCACAACGTCAGCCTGCCGCTCGCGCTGCCCACCCTGCTGAAGGCCTTCGAGGCCATGTTCCGCTCCGAGCGCCTGCAGGAGCTGGAAGGGGAGAAGGGCGTGGTCACGGTGCGCGTCCTCAGTTTTTCATTCCATCGCGGCTTGCCCGCCGACGAGACCGGCAACGGCGGCGGCTTCGTCTTCGACACCCGCAGCATCCCCAACCCCGGGCGCGAGGAGCGCTTCAAGCCGTTGACCGGCAAGGACGCCCCGGTCATCGAGTTCCTGGAGCAGCAGGAGAGCGTGCGCCACTTCTTCTCCAACGTGACCGCGCTGGTGGACGCCAGCGTCAGCGACTACCAGCGCCGCGGCTTCAAGAACCTGATGGTCTCCTTCGGCTGCACCGGCGGCCAGCACCGCTCGGTGTACCTGGCGGAGCGCCTGGCCGCCCACTTGCGCGCCCGCGACGGCGTCGAGGTCGTCCTCCGCCATCGCGAACTGGAGAAGCTCGGCCCATGAGGGCCATGGTGCTGGCGGCGGGCCTGGGGACGCGCCTGCGTCCGCTCACCGATGACCGCCCCAAGGCGCTGGTCGAGGCCGGGGGCCGGACCCTGCTCCAGATCACCCTCGCCCGGCTGCGCCAGTTCGGGGTGCGCGAAGTCATCGTCAACCTGCACCACTTCGCCGACATGGTCGTGGACTACCTGAGGAAGAACCACCACTTCGGCATGCGCATCGAGCTCTCGCGCGAGGACGACCTGCTGCTCGACACCGGCGGCGGGCTGAAGAAGGCGGCGTGGTTCTTCCTCGAGCGGCCGGACGAGCCGTTCCTCGTGCACAACGTGGACGTCATCAGCGACATCGACCT
>DATKKJ010000083.1 GCA_035543055.1 Terriglobales bacterium
TTGAAGACGATCTTCATCAGGTCGGAGCCGATGTCGGCGATCTTGGTGAAGATGCCGCCTGCGATGCGCAGCGCCGCCGCCCCCAGCGACTCGCCGATGGCGAAGCCGATGAAGCACGGCCCGGCGTAATCGCCGGGGATGAACAGCAGGATGAAGAGCATGATCAGCAGCTCGACCGAGATCAGCATCATGCCCACGCTCATGCCCGACTTCAGCGGGATGGCGCAGATCGGCCAAGGCTTGCCCCGCAGCCCGGCGAACGCCGTCCGCGAGTTGGCGAAGGTGTTCACCCGGATGCCGAACCAGGCCACCCCGTAGCTCCCCCCGATGCCCACCAGGCTGAACAGCAGGATGATCGGCAGCGTGACCGCCAGCGGCTTGTCCGGCACCGGCGAGAGCACCCCGAAGTACAGCACGATCACCACCGCGATGAACGCCCACAGGATCAGGATGAACTTGCCCTGGGTCACCAGGTAGGTCTTACAGGTCTCGTAGATCAGCTCCGAGATCTCGCGCATCGAGCGGTGCACCGGCAGGTTCTTGAGCTGGTAATAGATCACCATGCCGAACCCCAGGCCGGCCACGCAGAACAGCAGGCCGATCATCAGCAGGCTGTGCCCGTTGATCGCGTCATTCAGGAAACTGACGGAGGTGAGGTCGGGCAGCTTCAGCGAAGCTTCGCCCCCACCCTCATGGGGCTGGGCCAATGCCATCGTCGTCTGGGTGAGCACGAAGACCGCCGCGGCCAGCAGCATCTTCAGGGAACGGCGCACGGTTCCTGATGCCGGCGCCGGTAGGTCCTCCAAAAGCCCTTGCCACCAGGGGGTGGCCAGCAAGGAATGCATAAATCCCTCCGACTAGTATTGGGGTCCCGCCCAAGGAATATGGGGGTCTGAAACATACTGCTCCCTTGGAACGACCGCTCGGGAGCACGCTTCCACTTCAAGATGAGTGAGATTTGAGGTTTGGCCGCGCCCCGTCGTCCCGGACCCGCTCCGCCACAGGGCCGGAACTAGACAGACCGCTTTTTATAACATGAAAAGGAGGGTCAAACAAACGTTGTAGCGCGGCCGCCCCGGCCGCGAGGTCTTCACCTACTCGATCCGCAGATTCCCCGAGCCGGTCCGCATCTCGACCAGGGGTCCTCCGCCCCGGACCTTGCCGTTCAATTCATGCCGGTCCTGGCGCCCGCTGACAGTGACCGGCAGATCGGTGTCGATGTTCCCGGAGCCGGTGTGCGCCCGCAGGTCGAAGCCCGCGTTCCCGCCGACCCGCAAGGTGACCCGTCCGGAGCCCGTCTGGACCTTCCAATCACCGGTGGGTGTGCCTTCGACGTGCACGTCGCCGCTGCCCGTCTCGGCGCGCAGCCGCCCTTTCATGTCCAGGATCTCCATGCCGCCCGAGCCGGTGTGGGCATCCACGCTTCCCACCCGCTCGATCTTGATGTGCCCGCTGCCGGTGTGGGCCACAACGTCTCCCTTGATCATGCTCAGATCCAGCGAGCCGGAGCCGGCTTCGGCCTCCACCCGGTCGTCGATGCCGGTCACAGTGATGTTGCCGGAACCGCTGTTCAGCTTGGCGGGACCCTGCACCCGCTCCAACTCCAGCTTCCCCGAGCCGGTGTTGGCGGTCACCCGCGTCTCCGCCGGCACCACGATCTCGTAAGAGATGGAGACATTGTTGAACAGCTCATGATCGTTCACGTGTCCGATGCGGATCAGGTTGCCGCTCTGCTGGATGGGCGGGTCCTTCTCCAGCTTCCGCACCTTCTCGCGCGGATCGCCCCCGAACAAGCCTTCGTGGGCCCGGATCCGGCCATAGACGCGCACCGACTTGTCTTCACCCTTGCGGATGCTGATGTCGCCCGAACCCGTCTTCACCTCCAGCTGCACCGGCCCGCTGACCTGCAACGTGCGCTCGAAGCTCCCGGTCACCGCGGCGGCCGCGGGCAGGGAAAGCATCACAACCACGATGATGGCAATGACCGCGCTACGTCTCATGGCTCTTCCTCCTAAGAAAGAAAGGCACGAGCCAGGACACTCGTGCCTTCCGCGACCCGCAAGCAGGGAGGAGTTTGCGGGCTTCAAGCTACTGCAGCACGACCTGCTCGCCTTCCTTGAGGCCGCTGACCACCTCGGTCTTGGCGCCGTTCGAGATCCCGATGTTGATGGCCACCTTCTTCTTGCCGTCCTTGCCGTTGCTGGCCGGAACTTCGACGGAAGCTTTCTTGTCCTTGTCGTAGATGATGGCGCCTTCCGGGATCATCAGCACGCCCTTGTGCTCTTCCAGGATGATCTCCGCGTTGGCGGTCATGGCCGCCTTCAGCTCGCCGCCCGGGTTGTCGATCGAGACCCGCACCTCGAAGGTGGTGACGTTGTCCTTCTCCACCCCCATGGGCGAGATCTTGGTGACCTTGCCGGTGAAGACCTTGTCCTTGAACGACTCCACCTTGATGCGGGCCGGCTGCCCCAGGTACACCTTGCCGATGTCACTCTCGTCCACCTTGCCCTTGACATAGACCTCATGGGTATCGCCCATGGTCATCACCAGGGTGGCCGAGGAGCCCAGCACCAGGATGGAGCTGACCGCGTCGCCCATCTCCACGTCGCGCGACAGGATGATGCCGTCGATGGGCGCCACGATGGTCGTATAGCTCAGGTTCTCCCGCTGGTTAGCGAGTTGCGCCCGCGCTTGTTCGACCTTGGCCCTGTTGACCGCGAGCTGCGCCTTGGCGACCGCTTGCTTGTTCACGGCGAGCTCGTAGGCGCGTTGCGCGTCGTCGAGCGCCGAGGAGGAGACCACGCCTTCCTTGGCCATCCCCTGCGCCCGTTCGTAGGCGCGCTTGAGCGTGGGGATGTCGACGCCCATGGCGTCGACCTTCGAGCGCTCGTAGTCAGCCTCGGCGGCGGCGAGCGCGGCTTCCGACTCGCGCACCTGCGCCTGGATCTGCTCCTTGTCCAGCTCCGCCAGCAACTGGCCGGCCTTCACGTGGTCGCCATATTCCACGTACAGTTTCTTGACGATGCCGCTGGCCTTCGATTTGATCTCCACTTTGGTGATGGGCTCGATCTTGCCGGTAGCGACCACGCTCTTGGCCAGGTCACCCTTCTCGACCTTGGCCACCTTCGAGGGGTCGATCTTGGTCCCGCCCCGCGTGAATCCGACCACAATCAACACGATCACGAGGAGCGCGGCGACCGAGCCGAGGGTCAAAAAAAATCGTTTCCGCTTGTTCTTGCCGTTTCCGTTCGCCACTGCCGCCTCCCTGCAAGCAGGCTACCCTGCTCCTGTCCTGTGGTACGGCCTGTTAGGGGTACAAGTTCCCGGATTCCTGAGGGATTCTTTCAGTCCGCCCCATTAGACACCGGGGGCGGGAAAACGTGAGCAGATACGCCCGATGGGGGCGCACTTTCTGGAGCGGTGCCAGACTTTCCGGGTACAACACAATTAGCCCACTTCGTGCGACCAAGAATCAAAAGGGGCACATCCGTGTGCCCGTCATGCCGGCCCGCGCGAGGGCGCGCGGGCTACTTTGTCGAGAGCCGGGTCAGGTAGGGGTCCCTCGACTGCGCTCGCGTACGCTCGCTTCGCTCGGGATGACATGGAGAAGAGCTCTTTCGGTACAATCTCCCCTTTATGGTGACCCTGGTTCTGCTGCGGGTGGCGGCGGTGGTCCTGCTCGTGGCGGCGAACGCCTTTTTTGTCGCGGCCGAGTTCGCCCTGGTCAGCCTGCGCGATACCCGCCTGCAGCAGCTTATCGAGGAGAAGCGCCTGGGCGCCCGCACCGTCCAGAAGCTGCAGCAGAACCTCGACGAGCTCCTGGCTGCAGTGCAACTGGGCGTCACCCTGGCCAGCCTCGGCCTGGGCTGGATCGGCGAGGCCACGGTCGCCGACCTGCTGATGCGGGCCTTCTCCCGCGTTCCCTATATCCAGATCTATGCGCACGGCATCGGCATCGTCTTCGGCTTTGCGCTGATCACTTACGTGGTGGTGATCCTGGGCGAGGTGGTGCCCAAAACCATCGCCTTGCAGCGCGCCGACCGGGTCGCTCTGGCCGTCGCCGGGCCCATGGACGTCTTCGTCACCGTCGGCCGCCCCTTCCTGCGCTTGCTCAGCAGGTCCGCCTCGCTGGTGCTGCTGGCCTTCGGTGCGCAGCAGCTGCGGGAAGCGAACGTCCATTCGCCGGAAGAGCTGAAGCTGATGGTCACCGCCAGCCGCCGCCTGGGCATGCTGCCCGAGATCCAGGAAGACATGGTCCATCGCTCCCTCGAACTGGGCAACATCACGGTGCGCGAGATCATGGTGCCGCGCCCGCAGATCTTCTCCTTGTCGGCCGAGATGCCGGTGGAGGAGGCGGTGCCGCGCGTGGTCGAGCAGCAGTATTCGCGCATCCCGGTCTTCGACCCGCAGCAGGGTCCGGAGCAGATCGTGGGCGTCCTCTATTCCAAGGACCTGATGCGGCTGATGTACGCGTCCATGAACGCGGGGGGCCTGCCGGCGGTGTTGCGCGGCTCCACTCGCCTGCGCCACATCATGCGCGACGTGCTGGTGGTGCCTGAGACCAAGGCCATCTCCGACCTGCTGGTGGATTTCAAGAAACATCGCCGCCACCTGGCGGTGGTGGTGGACGAGTTCGGCTCCACCGCCGGCGTGGTCTCGGTCGAGGACGTGCTGGAGCAGATCGTGGGCGAGATGGAGGACGAGTTCGATGCCCAGCGCGAAGCGCCCGCCCGCATCGGCAAGGCGCCGGTGGTGCTGGACGGCACGTCCAATATCCGCGACCTCGACCTGCAGTACGACCTGGAGCTGCCCCGCGACCAGGGCTTCGAGACCCTGGGCGGCTTCGTGCTGGCGCAATTGCAGAGGATCCCGCAGGGTGGGGAGCACTTCGATTACCAGGGCCGCCGCTTCACCGTGCTCAGCATGGAAGGCCGCCGGGTGGGCGCGGTCAAGGTCGAGCCGGCACAGGCCACTACCGCCACCGACAAGCGGGCCAGCTGACGACGGATGCTCCGCTATCTGCTAACCCGGCTGCTGTACACCCTGCCGGTGATCTGGCTGGTGGTCTCAGTGGTCTTCCTCCTGATCCACCTGGTGCCCGGCGACCCCGTCCAGCAGATGCTGGGCGAGGGCGCGGCCAGCGCCGACATCGCCGCCGCCCGCCACGCCTACGGCCTCGACGTCCCCATCGGCAAGCAATACCTGAATTACTGGAAAGGCGTGCTGAGCGGGAATCTTGGCCAGTCCATCCGCTTCAACCAGAATGTCGCGACGCTGATCCGCCAGCGCTATCCCTTCACCCTGCGCCTGACCATCGCCTCGCTGCTGGTGGCGCTGGTCCTGTCCATCCCCGCGGGAGTGCATTCGGCGCGCCACCGCAATCGCTGGGGCGACCGCTTGCTCAGCTTCGTCAGCCTGCTCGGCCTTTCGTTCCCCAACTTCGCGCTGGGGCCGGTGCTGATCCTGTTCTTCGCCATCTACCTGGGGCTGCTGCCGGTCTCGGGCGCCGGCACCTGGCTCCACCTGGTCCTGCCGGCGATCACCATGGGAGCCGCGCTGGCCGCCATCCTCACCCGCATGGTGCGCACCTCGATGCTCGAGGAACTCGGCCAGGACTACGTCCGCACCGCCCGCGCCAAGGGCCTGCCGGAGCGCAGCGTGGTCTATCGCCACGCCTTGCGCAATGCCATGGTCCCGGTGCTGACCGTCGTCGGGTTGCAGTTCGGCGCCCTGCTGGCCGGCGCCATCGTCACCGAAACCATATTCTCCTGGCCCGGGATCGGACGCCTGACCATCACCGCCATCGCCAACCGCGATTACTACCTGGTGCAGGGCTGCATCCTGGCCATCGGATTGACCTATGTGGCGGTGAACTTCCTGACCGACCTGCTGTATTCGGTGGTGAATCCGAGGATCCGCCAATGAGCGACGCGACCGGCTGGCAAGCGGCAGCGGACAACTGGCACCGCGCGCAGCGCGCCGCGCGCCACAACCCGCTGGCCACGGCCGGCGTCGTGCTCGTCCTGGTGTTCGTGGCCTGCGCCCTGTTTGCTCCCTGGCTGGCGCCACAGGACCCGGCGTCTATCGACCTGCCCGCGCGCCTTCAGCGCAGCTCCCATGCCCACTGGTTCGGGACCGACGAGCTGGGCCGCGACATCCTCTCCCGCGTCATCTACGGCGCCCGCATTTCCATGCTGGTGGGCTCCTGCGTGGTGGCCGCCTCGCTGGGCATCGGGCTCGTGGTCGGCTCCATCGCCGGTTATTACGGAGGACGCGTGGACCGCCTGGTCAATGTGGTGGTGATGAACGCTTTCCTCTCCTTCCCCGGCATCCTGCTGGCCATCGCCTTCGTGGCCTTCCTCGGGCCGGGCATCTTCAATCTGATCTTGGCGCTCTCCATCGGCGGCTGGGTGGGCTACGCCCGGCTGGTGCGCGCCCAGGTGCTGGCGGTCAAGGAGCGGGAATTCGTGGAGGCGGCGCGCGCCCTGGGCGCCGGCGACCTGCGCATCATCGTGCGCCACATCCTGCCCAACATCATCCAGCCGGTGATCGTGCAGGCGGCCATCGGCATGGCGGGCGCGGTGCTGGCCGAAGCCACCATGAGCTTCCTCGGCCTGGGCGTGCCGCCGCCCACCGCCAGTTGGGGCTCCATGCTCAACGACGGCCGCTCCCACCTCTTCGATGCTCCCCACCTCGTCCTGTTTCCCGCCGGGGCGGTGATGCTGGCGGTGCTGTCGTTCAATTTTATCGGTGACGCGCTTCGGGACCTGATGGATCCCAGGTCCCGCATCGAAGCGGGGTTGTAGGAGTCAGCAGTCAGGAGTCAGCAGCGTCCGGCCTCCGCTGACTCCCGACTCCTGACTCCTTGGTGCAGTACCTTGGTAACGTTGTCTGGTTTTCGCCAATACCGCAACATTCGTGAGATCCACCGGGTTCACACTCTCAACCAGTCGGAATACCAGAACTGGCAGAATATCCGAGGAGCAGGGAGACAGCTATGGATTGGAAACGTGCAGTCGCTTGCCTGGCAGTAATGGGCGCGCTCAGCCTTCCGGCCGGGGCGCAGAGCGCCACCACCGCCGGCACCAAGACGCCGCGCATCAACCAGCGGCAGAAGAACCAGCAGAAGCGCATGAAGCAGGGGGTGCAGAGCGGTGAGCTGACCAAGCACGAAACCCGCCACCTGGAGCGCGAGCAGAAGAAGATCCAGCAGGACAAGGTCGCCGCCAAGTCGGACGGCACGGTCACGCCGCAGGAGAGGGCCAAGCTGACGCGCGAGCAGAACCGGGCCTCGCGCGACATCTACCACCAGAAGCACGACACCCAGACCCAGACCTCCACCCAGTCCAAATAGGCAGCAGGCGTTTCTCGCAGCCCCGCTCGAGCGGGGCTTTTTCTTTGCTGTGCGGCGGCCGATTTCCACAGGAAGCCCTAATCCCGAGAAAACAAGGGCCTTATTTTCCTTGACAAATTGCAAATTGCAATATTAATATTGCAAATCGCAATATGAAGCTGGGCGAGAAAATCCGTTACCTGCGGGCGGTGGAGGGCACGCTGCGCGGCCTGGACCGGGAGATGACCCAGCAGGAAGTGGTCCGGGCCATCAAGAAGGAGCTCAAGGCCAGCCTCAGCCAGTCCTACCTCTCGCAGATCGAGAGCGGGGCGCGTCCCCACCTGACCAATAAGACGCGCCTGCTGTTGGCGAAGTTCTTCAAGGTGCATCCGGGCTACCTGGTGGAGGACCCGGAGGGCTACCACTCGGAGCTGATCTCCGAGCTGCGCACCGTGGAGGACACGCTCGACCTGTGGCTGGTCAGCGGGGCGGAGCGTTTCCGGCGCGATCCCGAGGTCAGCCAGGCGCTGCTGGAGATCGCCAAGCACCACGATTCGCGGCGCTGCCTGTTGCTGATGAAAGAGATCCTGGAGAACCCCGGGCTGGCCGAGCGCTTGCTCGACGTGCTGCGCCCCGAACTCAAGGCCGCGGCGAAAGGGGAGTGAGTGTTATGACCTGGGCGAACTTCTATCTGATCTGCTTCATCGTCGGATTCACGCTCAGCCTGCTGTCGTTTCTGGCGGGGGCGCTGAACCTGCATGTGCCGGGGATGGGGCATCACCATTTCCATGTCCACATGCCGCACTTCGAGCACGGGCACCTGCACCTGCCGCACATCCATTTCAGCACCCATGCGCACGCTCCGGTGGGAGCGCACGCCGAGGGGGGCGGGATCTCGCCGTTCAACTTCTCCAGCCTGATGGCCTTCCTGGCCTGGTTCGGCGGGGCCGGCTACCTGCTGACTACGGTGTGGCACGTGTGGGCGGTGATGGCCCTAGGGCTGGCGCTGATGTCGGGCGTGACCGGGAGCATGGTGGTCTTCCTGTTCCTGGCCAAAGTGCTGATGCGGGTGGACCACACCATGGTGGAGTCGGATTACGACCCCATCGGCCTGCTGGCGCAGGTGACCAGCGGGATCCGGGCAGGCGGAACGGGGGAGATCGTCTACACGCTGGAGGGAACGCGCCAGGTAGGCGGGGCGCGCAGCGAGGACGGGACGGCGATCGAGAAGGGGACGGAGGTCGTCATCACGGCCTACGCCAACGGGATTGCGTCGGTGCGCCGCTGGGACGAGATGGCGCGCGACGCCGGGGTCACGAGCACGGGAAGCACGCAGCAGTGAGTTCTGATACTGAGGAGGCGTTATGCAGGTTGCAATGAGTGTATGGGTGATCGCCGGGCTATCGGTGGCGGCGGTGATCTTCCTGATGACCGTATTGACGCGGTTGTACCGCATCGTAGGCCCGAACCGGGCGCTGGTGGTGACCGGCTTCCGGCGGACGCGGATCATCAGCGGCGGCGGCACCATCGTGTGGCCGCTGGTGGAGCAGGCGCAGGACCTGTCGCTGGAGCTGATGTCGTTCGACGTGGCGCCGCAGCAGGACTTCTATACCAAGCAGGGCGTGGCGGTGATCGTGGAAGCGGTGGCGCAGATCAAGATCAAGTCGGACCCGCTCTCCATCCGCACCGCGGCGGAGCAGTTCCTGACCAAGACCCCGCCGCAGCGCGAGGGCCTGATCCGGCTGGTGATGGAAGGCCACCTGCGCGGCATCATCGGGCAGCTCACGGTGGAAGAGATCGTGAAGCAGCCGGAGATGGTGGCCGACCGCATGCGCGCCACCTGCGCGGACGACATGAACAAGATGGGCCTGGCGGTGGTGTCGTTCACCATCAAGGAAGTGCGGGACAAGAACGAATACATCACCAACATGGGCCGGCCGGACGTGGCCCGCATCAAGCGCGACGCCGACGTGGCCACCGCCGAAGCCGAGCGTGACACCGCCATCAAGCGCGCAGTGGCCACTCGGGAAGCCGCGGTCGCCAGGGCCCAGGCCGACCAGGAGCGGGTGCTGGCGGAGACGCTGTCGCAGGCCAAGCAAGCGGAAGCCACCCGTGACCTCGAGGTCAAGAAGGCGCAGTACCTGGAGATCACCAAACGCCAGCAGGCGCAGGCCGACAAGTCTTACGAGATCCAGACCCAGGTCATGCAGCAGCAGCTCACCGCCGAGCAGGTGAAGGTGCAGCAGATCGAGAAGGAGCAGCAGGTCAAGGTGCAGGAGGCCGAGATCCTGCGCCGCGAGAAAGAGCTCATCGCCACCGTGCTCAAGCAGGCGGAGATCGAGAAGCAGCGCATCATGACCCTGGCCGAAGCCGAGCGCCAGCGCCTCACGACCGAGGCGGAAGGCAGGGCGGCGTCTATCCGCCAGCAGGGCGAGGCGGAGGCCGACATCATCTTCAAGAAGGGTGATGCCGAAGCCAGGGCCATGAACGTCAAGGCCGAGGCCTTCCAGGAGTACAACCAGGCCGCGGTGGTGGACAAGCTGCTCACCGGCCTGCCGGATGTGGTGCGCGCGTTGTCGGAGCCGCTGTCGAAGGTGGACAAGATCACCATCGTGTCCACCGGCAACGGTTCCAGCGCCGGTGCGCACAAGATCACCGGCGACGTGACTCAGATGGCGGCGCAGGTGCCGGCGCTGTTCGAGGCGCTGAGCGGCATGAAGTTGGGCGAGCTGATGGGGAAAGTGCGCCAAATCGGAGAGAAGGCCCCGAAGCCGGACGACGACAAGCCGGCCCAGGCCAAAGGCGCAGGGAAGTAGTGGTTGCGCAGGGCCGGGCGTCTCCGCCCGGCCTCAGCGAAGGAGGGATTGTGGCGAACAAGAGCAAGCAGATGTTGGGAGTGGGGATCGCGGTAGGCGCGGGCATCGGCGCAGCGCTGGGGTCGGCCACCGGAAGCGTGGGGGTATGGCTGCCCATCGGCATGGTGCTGGGGTTGGTGATCTTCTACGAGATCGGCCGGCGCCGAGATCGGAGCGGAGCATGAGAGCCAACGGGCAAGTCGCAGGCGTCGTGATCGGCCTGGCGGTCGCGCTCTGTGGTGCAGCAGGCCTGCTGACCGGGACCATCCCGCGGTTCTTCAGCGGGCTGATCGTGATCGTCGCCATCGGGATCATCGTGGGCACGCGGAGAGCATTCCGCCCGAGCGCCGGAGACTGAGGCAGCGGAGAGAGAAACATGAAACGGAATCACAAGAACGCGAGCGTGGTGGCGGCCCTGGTGATCGGCGCCGGCGCCGCCCTCGCCCTGACCAGCGCCTCCATCGCGATGTGGCTGGCCGCCGGAGCGGTGGTCGGCCTGGTGCTGGCTGCGGCGATGAACAACCTGGTCACCGAAAGCAGCAAGGACCGGAATCACGAAAACGAAAAGCTGGCGAGCTGACACAACACGCCAGGAGTCTCAGGAAGGAGTTGTCATCATGGCATTACTGGAGCGAGTCTCAACCCTGGTTCGCGCAAACCTCAACGACCTGATCGACAAGGCCGAGGACCCGGAGAAAATGATCAAGCAGGTCATCCTCGACATGCAGAACCAGCTTCTCCAGGTGAAGACGCAGGTGGCCATCTCCATCGCCGACCTGCACCTGCTGGAGAAGCGGCAGAAGGAGCAGGAGGACAAGGCCAAGGAGTGGATGCGCAAGGCCGAGCTGGCCGTGGACAAGAAGCAGGACGACCTGGCGCGCGCCGCCCTGGAACGCCACAAGAGTTGCCTGCAAATGGCGGAGAGCTTCACCGAGCAGATCGCCGACCAGCGGGGCCAGGTGGAGAGCCTGAAGTCGGCGCTCAACAGCCTGGAGCAGAAGATGGCGGAAGCGGAGTCGAAGAGCCAACTGCTGATCTCCAAGCAGCGCCGCGCCCGGGCCGCCACCCGCGCCGCCGACGCCCAGATGGCCATGGGAGACGGCTCCAACGTCGCCGCCTTCGACCGCATGAAGACCAAGGTGGCGCGCAACGAGGCCATCAGCGAGGCCAAGCACGAGCTGCTGGGCGACGACGTCGAGGCCCGCCTGTCGAAGCTGGAGCGCGAGGACGAGATCGACAAGCTGCTGGCCGAGGTGAAGGCGCGCCGGAGCGACAAGACGGCGTGACGATGGGCCACGGATTCTTCACGGATCAGCCCGGATCAGATCCGTGAATATCCGTGTGAATCAGTGGCCAATCTAGAATCGCGCTGCATCCAAATGACGGAGGCTCCGCAGATTCTCGTCCGTGCTAACCTCGATTTCATGGACGGCCAAGTCCTCATCGGTCCCGCCGGCTGGGCGTACAAGGACTGGGAGGGGATCGTCTATCCGGTCGGACTGAAGCGCGCCCAGCATCCCGCCGAATACCTGGCGCAATACTTCGACCTGATCGAGATCAATACCTCCTTCTACGGCCCCATCCGCCCGGAGCACGCCAAGCTGTGGTGCCAGAAAGTCGGGTCGGTGAATCCGCGCTTCCGCTTCACGGCCAAGCTCTACAAGTCGTTCACCCACGCCCCCGGAGGCGTGGTCCAGTCTACCTCGGCCAAGACCCTGGATCCCACAGACGACGACGAAGCTCAGGTGCGCGAGGGCTTCGACGTCCTGGCCGCCGAGGGCAAGCTGGGCGC
>DATKKJ010000084.1 GCA_035543055.1 Terriglobales bacterium
TCGGGAATGTAGATGCCGGGCTCGATAGTGAACACCATGCCGCGGTCGAGGGGTTTGCGATTGTCGGCGTCGTGCACGTTGAGCCCGACGTGGTGACCGATGCCGTGGATGAAGTACTTGCCCAGCGGCTCGCCGTGCAGGTCCTTGCCGTGGGCGTCGATGTACTGCCTGGCCACGTCGGTGAGGGAGCCGGGCCCGAAGAGCGTGGACTTTCCGGGAACGAAGGCCGCTGCCGCCGCCTGCTGCGCCCCCAGGACGATGTCGTAGATCTCGCGCTGGCGGGCGGTGAACTTGCCGTTGGCCGGCAGGGTCCGGGTGATGTCGGAGGCATAGCCGGCGTATTCCCCGGCGGCGTCGATCACCACGTCGTCGCCGTTCTGAATGGCGCCGGAGTTCTCGGAGTAGTGGAGGACGGTGCCGTCGAAGCCGGAGCCCACGATGGGAGCGTAGGCCGGGCGCTCACAGCCGCGCTTCTGGAACTCGTACTGGATGAGCGCACCGATCTCGTACTCCTTCATCCCCGGCTTCATGGCCTTCATGGCGGCCAGGTGCGCGGCGACACTGGCGTCCACCGCGTGCTGGATGCGCTCCATCTCGCCGCGGTCCTTCACCATGCGCATGGAAGCGAGCAACTCTTTGACGTCCTCCATCGCCAGGCGGGTGGCGAAGGCATTGGTGCGCCGCAGCCAGGAAAAGGGGGCCTTCGAAGAAGATGAGCCAAGGTCGGTGAAAACCGTGGCCCGCGGCTGGGGAAGGACCTTCACCAGTATCTCGCGCATCTGGTCCAAGGACTCGACCCGATCGAAGCCGGTGACCTGGCGCGCGGTGGCGTCTTCGGGGCCGAGCTTGGGCCCGGTCCAGCGCTCCTGGGTTCGGTTGTGGGGGGGCAGGAAGAAGATCTCGGTATAGGGGCGGGCCGGATTGCCGTCGCTCGCCTTCACCTCGGGAGCGATCAGCAACGCGGCGCCGGGTTCGGTCCAGCCGGTGAGATAGAAGAAACCATCATCCTGCTTGAACCCGTAAATGTTGTTTGGTCCTTCCTCCTCGGTGGAGGCGAAGAGCAGGACCACGCCGCCGGCTGTTTTTTGCGAGAGAGCTACGCGGCGGGCGCGATAGTCGGCATTCGGTTGGCGGTCAAGCGCCGCTACGCAACACGACATCAGCAGGACGACAGCAATCAGCAGTTTTCGCATAGATCTCCTTGGCCGACCGACGGACGACCGACGACTACACTCCGACCGGGAACGGCTTCTCGTGCAGTTCGGCTCCCGACCCGACCGTCAGCTTCTCGAACCTTCCTTGCAGTAACGACATCAGTCCCGTGTACCAATATCCAAGGACGAACAAGACCAAGAAAGGCACGGTAATAAAGTTCTCGTTGTCGATGGCGTAGTAGACCGTGGCCGCGAAGTATGTGCCGATGAGCAGCTCCAGCCAGGGCACCAGCCCCAGGCGCTTACGATATTTGGCTGCCGCCACTTTGGACCTCTGGCCCTTGGCTGCGACCCGGTACTTGGGGGTGCGGGCAAAGGGCGATTGCTTGCCGAAGATCGCTTCCAGCACGGCGCGGGTATTGGTCAGGGTCAGCCCGATGCCCAGGGCCATCAGGAAGGGCAGGAACAGGAAGACCCGCGGCCACGACCGCGGAAACAGCTCCTTCTGCGAAACCAGGTAGAAGCTGGAGATGCTGAAGGTCGAGGCCAGGAACAGCGGCAGGTCGATGTACAGCATCTGGAACCAGCCCTGGTAGAAGCGGATGACCATGGCCGGCAGCAGCAGGGTGGAGAGCACGATCATCAGCGGATAGCTCAGATTGGCGGTCAGGTGATACCAGGCCTCGACCTTCACCCGGCGCGGCACGTTGCTCTTCATCATCGTGGGCAGGATCTTCTTCGCGGTCTGGATCAGCCCCTTGGCCCAGCGCGCCTGCTGGGTCTTGAAAGCGGTCATCTCGATGGGCAATTCGGCGGGACATTCGACGTCTTGGAGGTAGAGGAATTGCCAGCCCTTGAGCTGCGCCCGGTAGGAGAGGTCGGTATCTTCGGTCAGGGTGTCGTGCTGCCAGCCGCCGGCGTCGTCGATGACGCAGCGGCGCCACATGCCGGCGGTGCCGTTGAAGTTGAAGAAGACGTGACTGCGGGAGCGTCCGCCGTGCTCCAGGATGAAGTGACCGTCGAGCAGGATGGCTTCCACCTCGGTCAGGAACGAGTAGTTGCGGTTCAAGTGGGTCCAGCGGGTCTGCACCATGCCGACCTTGGGATCGGTAAAGTGGTGGATGACCCGGTGCAGCCAGTCGGGCGGGGGGACAAAGTCGGCGTCGAAGATGGCGATGAAATCGCCCTTCGCGGTCTTGAGGCCTTCCTGGAGGGCGCCGGCTTTGAAGCCCTCGCGGTTGTCGCGATGGTGGTAGGCGATGGGATGACCGAGGGCGGCGTAGCGCTCGACCACGGCGCGGGCGACCTCCACGGTCTCGTCGGTGGAGTCGTCCAGCACCTGGATGTCGAGCTTCTCCCGCGGGTAGTCCAGTTTGCAGACCGAATCCAGCAGCCGGTCGATGACGAACTGCTCATTGAAGATGGGGAGCTGGACGGTGATCCGGGGTAGCCCCTCGAACCTGTGGGCCGGCTCTGTCACCTTATTCCTGCGGTTGCGGTAGTACATCCACACCAGGACGTAGCGGTGGATGCCATACGAAGCCAGCAGGATGAGGACGATGAAGTAGGGGACCAGGAGAGCCATGTCGAAGGCGTTCGCTTCATAGAGGCCGTGGAATGGGGTGCGCGCGATCTGGGCGCGTAGCCAGTGCCCGACCCCGCGGTTGGGGGCATAGAGAAAGAAAAGTGCTATGAAGGCCGGGCTGGTCAGGTCAGTAACTCCCGTCGGCGGGCCATTGCCGCCGCGAAACGAACGATTGTACCTGAAGGCAATCGGGCAGCCGAATGCGTGTCAGTTCAGGAAGAGCTTGGTGTAGAGGGTGTCGCGCTGGGCGGGGCGGAAGCCCGCGTCGCGGATGATGCGCCGCAGCTCCTCTTCGGTGGTGCAATTCGAGGTGCCGGCGGCCTTCACCACGTTCTCCTCCAGCATCACCGAGCCGACATCGTTGCCGCCGAAACGCAGACCGAGCTGCAACACCTTGAGGCCCTGGGTCACCCAGCTTGCCTGCACGTTCTCGAAGTTGTCGAGGAAGATGCGCGAGATGGCCAGCGTCTTGAGATACTCGACCGAGGTGGCCTCGTCCCAGCCGCGCCCGCCGAGCGCGGTGTTGCCGGGCTGGAAGGTCCAGGGGATGAAGGCGGTGAAGCCTCCGGTCTCGTTCTGCAGGTCATAGATGCGCTGGAAGTGGTTGACGCGGTGCTCCAGGGTCTCGCCGCAGCCGAACATCATGGTCGCGGTGGTGCGCATGCCCAGCTTGTGGGCGGTGCGGTGCACCTTGAGCCAGTCCTCGGTCAGGCACTTCAGGCGCGCGATCTTGTAGCGCACCTCGTCGTCGAGGATCTCGGCGCCTCCGCCGGGGATGGAGTCGAGGCCGGCAGCACGCAGGCGCTTGATGGTGTCCTCGACCGAGAGGCCGTTCAGTTCGGCGAAGTGCAGGATCTCCGATGCCGAGAAGCAGTGCAGGTGCACCTGGGGGAAGCGCTGTTTGATGCCGCTGAGCATCCGCTCATACCAATCGAGCTTGAGGTCGGGATGCAGGCCGCCCTGCATCAGCACGCCGGTGCCGCCCAATTCGACGGTCTCGCGGACCTTGTCGTAGATCTGCTCGAACTCCAGGGTGTAGCCCTTGGCGCGGCCCGGGCCCTTGATGGGAGCGTAGAAGGCGCAGAAGGTGCAGTACTCGGTGCAGAAGTTGGTGTAGTTGATGTTGCGGTCGATGATGTAGGTGACCACGCCCTCGGGATGCAGCTTGCGACGCACCGCGTCCGCCTCCATTCCAATGCCGATGAGGTCGTCGGAGCGGAACATCTCCAGGGCTTGGGCTTTGGTGAGGGACATCCAGGCCCTATTCTACCAATCAGCGGGCACTGCGCGCCTTTTCACCGACGAACTCCAGCGGCGGCGCGGCGGCGATGGCGCCGCACTCCACGGCGGACTTGAAGAAGAGCTCCATGCCGGAGAGGTTCTCGGCATCGAGGGAGAAATCGATGTTCTCGGTCAGGTAGGCGCGTACCTGTTCCTCGCTTAGGCCGACGCGCGGCGCCCATTCCCGCGCCAGGGCATCGACATTCTGCAACCCGTGGTCGCGGGAAGTTTGGAAGATCTTGACCAGGTCGAGCGGGCTGCTTTCCGCCGCTTCCGCGCGCACCGCCCAGAAGGCAAACACGAAGGGCTTGCCGGTCAGCCGGTTCCATTCCTCGGCCAGGTCGTAGCAGACGAACCGGGTGCGGTCCACGGTGAGGGCCGGATCGCCGATCAGCAGCGCGGCGTCGCACTGGCGGAGCATCTGGCCGAGGTCCGGGGTCATGGCCTGCAACTGACGGGCCCCGCCCCAGAGCTTGTGGAAGAGGATGTGGGCCAGGGCCACCGAGGTCCGCGACGAGGTGTCCGCCGCCACCGTCCGCACTTCCTCGATCGGTTTCTTGCAGATCAGCAAGATGGAGCGCACCGAGCGCTTGCTGGCGATGGCGACATCCGGAATGACCTTGAGGCCGGGAATGGACGCAT
>DATKKJ010000085.1 GCA_035543055.1 Terriglobales bacterium
CTCCGACCTGCGCAAAGTCACGGAAGAGGGCGTCTCGTTCCGCTCGCACCTGGACGGCTCGTCGCTCTTCCTGTCGCCGGAAACGGCCACCCAGGCGCAGATCGATCTGGGTGCGGACATCATCATGGCCTTCGACGAGTGTACCGAGCACCCCGCGCCTGCGGAGCGCGCCCGCGACTCCATGGAAATGACCCTGCGCTGGGCTAAACGCTCCCAGATCTACTTCGAGGCGCACAAGCACGAAGTCCCCTGGCCAGCGACTAGCGACCAGCGACTAGCGACCCAGTCTTTGTTCGGAATCATCCAGGGCGGCATGTATCCGGAACTGCGGCGGGAGTCCGCGCAACGGACCGTCGAGGCCGGCTTTCCCGGATACGCCATCGGCGGCCTGAGTGTGGGCGAGAGCCGCAGCAAGACCGCGGAGATGGTCGAGGGCACGCTGCCCCACCTGCCGCAGGACGGGCCACGCTATCTCATGGGCGTGGGCACGCCGGAGGAGATCGTGCAGTACGCGCTGATGGGCGTGGACATGATGGATTGCGTGCAGCCCACCCGCGCCGCCCGCCACGGCCTGCTCTACACCTCGGAGGGGCCGATCAACATCAAGCAGGCGCGTTATGCCGAGGACCAGGGGCCGCTCGATCCTGCTTGCTCGTGCCGCGTCTGTGCCCGCCATTCCCGCGCCTATCTCCGCCACCTGTTCGCCTCGCGCGAGCTGCTGGCTGCGGTGCTGAACAGCGTCCACAACCTGGCCTTCTACCTTGACACCATGCGCAGGCTGCGGCATTCTATAAGGCTTGGGGACTTAGCTGGATTTCTTTCTGGCGTCCGTACGCGAAGCCTGAACTCCCCGGATTGAACCCCAAGGGGACGCCGGCCTGGCAGGACAATCCCGCGGCAAGGTCACTTCGAAAGGATAATCGCGTCGGCGGCCACCCGCGACGCAGCGCGCGTTCGATGGAGTTACTGGGTTCCCTCATGCAGGCACAGGGCGGGCAGGGCGGAAGCTTTGCCGCGCTGGCCCTACCGCTGCTGTTCATCTTCGGCATCTTCTATTTCCTCCTCATCCTCCCCCAGCAGAAGCGGCAGAAGAAGTGGCAGGGGATGATCAACGAGCTCAAGGCGGGCGATTTCGTCACCACCAGCGGCGGCATCCAGGGCCGCATCTTTTCCGTGGGCGACGATTACGTCCAGCTCCGCGTTCCTCCCGATAACCTGCGCATCCAAGTGGCCAAGGCGGCGGTGATGTCGGTCGGCGCGGAGGAAGGCAAAGAATCGAAGTAGACGCGGGCGCGCCCAGACGGCGCCGCCACACTTCAGTCGGGCAGGGTAACGGGTTTCATGCAGAAGAATCTCGCGATCAAAGCAGTCTTCATCATCGCCGTGATGCTGGTGTTCCTGTTCGGCATCTTGGGCGTCCCCAAGGGCTTCTCCGGTTCCGCCCTGGCAACGGCGGTGCAGGACCGCATCCACCTGGGCCTCGACCTGAAGGGCGGCACCCACCTGATCCTCCAGGTGATGGTCAGCGACGCGGTGAACGCCGACTCCGACCACGCCATCGAACGTCTGAAGGAGGAGATGCGGGCCCGCAATGTCAATTACAGCGACATCTTCAAGCCTGACCCGGCCGTCCAGCCCGACCGCATCCAGATCAAAGGCGTGGCTCCGGAGTCCGGCGGCGACCTGCGCAGCGTCGTGCAGGACCGCCTCCCCGAGTACAACTTGGCTTCCGGGGCGGAGAACTCCTGGACGCTGAGTCTGAAGCCGAGCCAGCTGGCTGAGCTGAAGGACCGCGCCGTCAAGCAGGCCATCGAGACCATCCGCAACCGCATCGACCAGCTTGGGGTCAGCGAGCCGGTCATCCAGGAGCATGGCCTGGGCGAGTATCAGATCCTGGTGCAGCTGCCGGGGGTGGACGACCCCGCGCGGGTAAAAGAGATTATGCAGTCCACCGCCATGCTGGAGATCCGGCAGTCCTTTGGCGGTCCCTACGCCAGCGAGCAGGAGGCGTTGCAGGCCAACAACGGCGTCCTCCCGCCCGACACCATCCTGATGAAGGGCCGGAGCATCGGCGCACGCAACCAGGAAGGCGTTGCCAGGGACGAGTTTTATGTCATCTCCCGCAGCTCGGCGGTGACCGGGCGCGACCTGCGCGACGCCAAGCCCAGCCGCGATGAGAACGGGCGCCCCGACGTCACCTTCCTGCTGACCGGAGAGGGCGGGCGGCGCTTCGCCAACTTCACCGGCGCCCACGTGGGCGATTCCCTGGCGGTGGTGCTCGACAACAAGGTCATGGAAGTGGCCCGCATCGAGAACCAGATCCACGACGAAGGCCGCATCGTCGGCGCCTTCACTGAGCAGCAGGCCAAGGACCTGGGCATGGTGCTGCGCTCGGGCGCGCTGCCGGCTTCCATCCGCTACCTGGAAGAGCGCACCGTCGGCCCCTCGCTGGGGCTGGATTCGATCCGCCACGGCATCCTGGCCGCCATCATCGGCATGGGCGCGGTCATGGTCTTCATGCTGCTCTATTACAAGGGGGCGGGCATCAATGCCGACCTGGCCTTGCTGATGAACCTGATCATCCTGGTCGGGTTCCTGGGTTTCAGCGGCGCCACCCTGACCCTGCCGGGCATCGCGGGCGTCATCCTGACCATCGGCATGGGCGTGGATTCCAACGTGCTGATCTTCGAGCGCATCCGCGAGGAGCTGCGCAATGGCAAGACGGCGCCTTCGGCGGTGGACCAGGGCTTTGGCCGGGCCTGGCTGACCATCATCGACACCCACGTCACCACCATCGTGTCGGCGTTCATCCTGTTTATCTTCGGTACCGGTCCAGTGCGCGGGTTCGCGGTCACGCTGACCTTCGGCCTGCTGGCCAACCTGTTCACCGCGGTGTTCGTCTCGCGCGTGATCTTCGATTGGGTCCTGACCCGGCACCAGCGCGGCGAGGCGCTGAGCATTTAGCAGTAGAGACGGCCGTGAGGCCGTCTCAGGAGACGCCCTGACGGGCGTCCCTACCGAGAGAAGGGTTTAGAGGTTTCAGTGGAACTCTTTAGGAACACGAACATCGACTTCCTGGGGAAAAAGTGGTACTTCCTCGGGTTCTCCCTCATCTTCAGCATCGCCGGCCTGCTTTCGATGTTTTTCTGGCACGGCATTCCGCTGGGCGTGGACTTTCGCGGCGGCACCCTGGTTTACGTCAAGTTCACGCAGACCCCGAATCCCGACGCCATCCGCGCCACCCTGGACCGGGCGGGGCTGAGGAATGCCCGCATCCAGCGCTACGGTCCCCCGGCCAACAACGAGGTGATCATCAGCCTGGAGCTGAAGGAGACCAGTGAGCAGGTCCTCGATAAGGGCAAGAACGACATCATCAAGGCCCTGGAAACCAACACCCAGGAAGGCAAGCAGGACCTGAACAACACCGGCCAGAGCTCCCTGCAGCAGTACCTGCTCTCCAAGGACCCGCTCCGAGCCGGCACCGACGCCGAACAGCGCTACGCCGCGGTGGCCCAGGCGATCGTCACTTATCGTGACAAGGACCGGGGAGGGGCGATTGCCTCCCTGGACGAACTCCGGGGCAAGGTGGAGCCGGCGGCGCTTTCGGCCTTGCAGCAGGATTTCTTTGTCTCCGACTTTGCCGTGCGCAATGTGGAGATAGTCGGGCCCCAGGTGGGCAAGCAGCTGCAGCGCCAGGCGGTGCTGGCCACCCTCTACTCCCTGGCCGGGATGTTGGTTTACCTGGCCTTCCGCTTTGAATGGATCTACGGGGTGGGGGCGGTGGTAGCTTGCTTCCACGATACGCTCATCACGGTCGGCGCTTTCTCCTTGCTAAATAAGGAGATAACCCTTACTGTTATCGCCGCGATTTTGACCCTGGTGGGCTATTCCATGAACGACACCATCGTCATTTACGATCGCATGCGGGAGAACGTGAAGCTGCTCCGGCGCGAGCGCCTCCCGGACATTGTCAATAAAAGCATCAATCAGACCCTGAGCCGGACCATCCTGACCTCCGGCCTCACGTTCCTGACGGTGCTCTCGTTGTACCTCTTTGGGGGCGAAGTATTACACGGGTTTTCCTTTGCCCTGGTAGTCGGCATTCTGATCGGTACGTATTCGTCGATCGCGGTAGCAGCCCCAATGGTGGTCGCATATCAGGAGTGGCGTGCGGCACGCTCTGGACGGCGGGTAGTGGCCGCGAACGAGAATAACCGGCGCGAGAAGGTCCGGGCGAAGGCCTAGCCCACTCCGAGTCCAGGTTCCCTTGGTTCCCCGGAAGGCTAGTTGCAGGGAAACAGCCCTGCTCTGGCTAGGCCGGGACAGGACAGCCCGGGAGCAAAAACCGCTTCCGCGGTGTCTAACTGATTACGAGTACGCCCATGGGAGAAGGCCATGTTTGAAGACAGCCTTTTGGAATCCGGCGGCAGGTTGAGGAGCAAGCGCAAGGCTTGGACGACCGCCTTGTCGTGCGTCATCCAGGTGTTCGTCCTCGGGGTAATGATCCTGATCCCGCTCATCTACACCGAAGCCCTGCCCAAACAGCAACTGATGACATTCCTGGTGGCGCCTCCGCCGCCTCCGCCGCCTCCGCCGCCTCCGGCCGAAGTGCCGATCAAGGCCGTGAAGGTGATCCAGAGCGACCTGATGAATGGCCAGCTCCGGACCCCCACCAAGATCCCCGAGAAGGTCGCCATGATCAAGGAAGAAGAGACGCCTCCGCCGTCGGCATCGATGGGCGGCGTGGTGGGCGGCGTGCCCGGCGGCGTTCCCGGCGGCCAGATGGGAGGAGTCATCGGCGGCATCATCAGCTCGACCATGGTGGCTGTGCCCAAGGTGGCGACCCCGCAGCGGGTGCGCGTCTCCTCCGGCGTCCAGGCCGGCAACCTGATCAACAAGGTGCAACCGGTCTATCCGCAGATCGCCAAGAACGCCCGCATCCAGGGCCAGGTGATCCTGCAGGCGGTCATCAGCAAGGCCGGAGTGGTCGAAAACCTTCGCGCCGTGAGCGGGCATCCAATGCTTATTCCGGCCGCGGTGGAAGCAGTCAAGCAGTGGCGCTACAAGCCCTATTTCCTGAACGGGGAACCGGTCGAGGTGGAAACCACGATCCAGGTGAACTTTACGTTAGGCGGCTAACATCGTGAGCGGGCGGCCGCGGGTAGCTCCCGGTCCCTGGTAGTTGTCCCGATCTCATCGAAGCAACAGTGACGGTCGACATTCGCGGATCCGCAATTTCCGCACAAGTTCGAAGTTCTGAGGAGGAAAGGATCAACCCATGCTTTTCACTAGCCTGTCAGCGGTAGCACTCGCCAATTACCCCACCTTCGCTCTCTGGATGTTCCAGGAAGCGCAGGTGGGCTGGGACCCGGTCTCGCTCTGGAAACAGATGGGGTGGATGGCCAAGGCCGTGGTCGTCATCCTGTTCATCATGTCGGCCTGGTCGATCGGAGTCATGATCGACCGCTGGATCGCCTTCAGCGCGGCCCGCAAGCAGTCGCGCTCCTTCGCACCGGCCGTGGCCGGCGCGCTGCGTGAGGGCAAGATTGACGAGGCCATCCGCGTGGCCGAGCGCAACAAGAAGAGCCACCTGGCCAAGGTAGTCACCGCCGGCCTGCAGGAATTCAAGGCCCACTCCGAGTCCAACGAGATCCCGGGCGAGGACATCGAGGCCAGCCGCCGCGCCCTGGAGCGCGCCGAGGCCATCGTGCACGCCGAGCTGAAGCGCGGTCTGGGCGGCCTGGCCACCATCGGCTCCACTGCCCCCTTCGTGGGACTGTTCGGTACCGTGGTCGGCATCCTCAACGCGTTCCGCGAGATCTCCAGCCAGAAGGCGACCGGACTGGGCGCCGTGGCCGGCGGTATCTCGGAAGCGCTGGTGACCACCGCCTTCGGGCTGTTCGTCGCCATCCCCGCGGTCATGATGTTCAACTACTTCACCAATAAGGTGGAGGCGTTCGACGTCGAGATGGACAACAGCTCCAGCGAGCTGATCGATTACTTCCTGAAGCGCCGCAACGCGATCCGCCGGTAGTCCCGGCGCGGCGCGCGACGCAGGCTGGGGGCACGGGGGCGACCCGCCCGTGCCGCATGGGTCGCGCGGTGGCTTCGCAGGAGTCTGAAATCTATGGCACTAGCAAAGCGAGACGAAGGCAGCAAGGTCAATTCCAACATCAACGTCACCCCCATGGTGGACGTGATGCTGGTGCTGCTGATCATCTTCATGGTGATCACGCCCATGTTGCAGAAGGGTGTCAGCGTGGACCTGGCGCGCACCAATAACCCGGTGGCGATGCCGGACGCCGACAAGGAAGACGCCCTGCTGGTTGCGATCAACCGCGACGGCAAGGTCTTCTTCGGTACCGACCAGATCGTGCCCGACCAGCTCACCAACAAGATGAAAGAGCGGCTGGCCAATCGCACCGACAAGCGCGTCTTCATCAAGGCGGACGCACGCGCCCGCTATGGCAACGTGGTCGAGGTCGTGGACAACGTCCGTTCCGCGGGCGTGGACCAGCTCGGCCTGCTCACCGAACAACGCAAGTCCGGCTCGTTCGCTCCGCTGTCCTCCTCTCCGGCCGGCGGCGGCGCCAAGCCCGCGGGCGGCGACAAGCCTGCCGGCGGCGACACGACGCAGAAATGACGAGGGTATTCGCATGGCAATGACTACGGGCGGTGGGAAAGGCGGCCCCTCCGCGGACATCAACGTTACGCCGCTGATCGACGTGCTGCTGGTGCTGCTGATCATCTTCATGGTGATCACGCCGCTGACCCCCAAGGGCCTCGATGCCCTGGTGCCCCAGCCTCCGCCCCCTAACGCCCCCAAGAACGAGCCGACCGACCGCACGGTGGTGGTCCAGGTCATCCATCTGCCCGGCGGCGAGCGGCCGGCGCTCAAGATCAACCAGGATGACGTCACTTGGGAGAACATCCAGGGTCGACTTGAGGACATCTACAAGACCCGCGCCGAGAAGGTGATGTTCGTCAAGGGCGACACCGAACTGCAGTTCGCCGACGTGGCCCAGGTCATCGACATCGCCCACGCCGCCGGCGTGGACAAGGTCGGCCTCATCACGGCCAAGATCGAGCAGGGGCAATAGATTCGGGCGCCCACCGTTGTCGTTCGGTCTGGGGCGACAGAGTGGGCTGCACCGGGCAGGTTTTCATACCGCCAGGCGGGCCCAGCGGCGGTCGCAGGCAACGAGCCGCCGCGGGCGCCGAGGCACCTGGCAAGGAGATGCAAGCACTCATGAACAGAAGCAAGAGAATCCACCTGCGGTGGTGGGTGGCGAAGCTGATGGCCGTGCTCGCCCTGTCGGCAATGCTGCTGGCGGCGGCCGGCTGCAACAAGCTGCGCGCCCGCGACCAGCTCAACAAGGGTGTCCAGGCCTACAAGAACGCCAAGTTCGAGGAGGCCATCGAGCGTTTCAAGAATGCCGTCGCCCTCGACCCCAATCTCATCAACGCCCGTCTCTACCTGGCGACCGCCTACGCCCAGCAGTACATCCCCGGCGCCGATACCCCCGACAACAACCGCATGGCCGAGCAAGCCATCGAGGAGTTCAAGAAGGTCCTGGAAAGGGACCCGAAGAACGTCAACAGTGTGAAGGGGATCGCCGCTCTCTATTTCCAGATGAAGAAGTTCGAGCAGGCCAAGGAGTACCACAACAAGGCCAAGCAGCTCGATCCCAACGATCCCGAGACGTATTACTCCATCGGGGTCATCGACTGGACCCAGTGTTACGCGCCGCGCATGGAAGAGCGCGCCAAGCTGGGATTGAAGCCCGACGAGTCGCTGAAGGACAAGAAAGTCTGCGCCGCCCTCAAGGAGAAGAACTGGAACAACATCCAGGAGGGCATCGACAACCTGAGCAAGGCCCTGCAGCTTCGTCCTGACTACGACGACGCCATGGCCTACATGAACCTGCTCTTCCGGGAGAAGGCGGACCTGGAGTGCGAAGAGCCGGAGCAGCGCCAGGCCGACCTGAAGACGGCCGACGAGTGGGTCGCCAGGACCATGGCCACCAAGAAGGCCAAGGCGGAGAAGGCGGCCACCCCCGGAGGCATCGTCCTGGAGCAGCCTTCGAAGTAGCCCGATCCCCCTCAGAACGCGGGCCTCTCCTCCGGGAGAGGCTTTCGTGTTTGCGTGGAACGCATCGCGCCCGCTGTTCATCTGGCACAGACACCTGTGTCCTGTGTCACACCCACTCGTCCCAGTTGCAGTACAATTTGCGTTTCTGCGGGTGTCGCCCCCGGCCCTTGGGCTGTGGGGCGGCCTTCGCGATGGCTTTCCATGTTCAAGAAGGTCCTCATCGCCAACCGCGGCGAGATCGCGGTGCGGGTCATCCGCGCCTGCCGCGAGCTCGGCATCCAGTCGGTCGCGGTCTTCTCCGACGTGGACCGCACCGCCCTGCACGTGCGCAAGGCCGACGAGGCCTACCATATCGGCCCCGCCCCCGCCGCCCAGTCCTACCTGAACGTGGACAAGCTGCTGGATGTCGCCAGGAGGAGTGGCGCCCAGGCCATCCATCCCGGATACGGGTTCCTCTCCGAGAACGCCGACTTCGCCCAGGTGTGCAAGGATGCCGGGCTGATCTTCATCGGCCCTTCGGCGGAATCCATGCGCCTGATGGGTTCCAAGACCCGGGCCCGCGTGGCCATGGAGAAAGCCGGCGTGCCGTTCGTCCCCGGCTCGGCCAGGGGCCTGCCGGCCTTCGGCGACGCCCTGCACGTGGCCCGCGAAATCGGCTACCCGGTCATGATCAAGGCCGCGGCCGGCGGCGGCGGCAAGGGCATGCGCCGCGTCTTCAGCGAGCCCGAGCTCCGTTCCGCATACGATGCCGCCCGCAGCGAGGCCCTGCGCTCCTTCAAGGATGACGAGGTCTATATCGAGAAGCTGATCGAGAACCCGCGACACATCGAGATCCAGATCCTGGGCGACCAGCACGGGAACCTGATCTACCTGGGCGAGCGCGAGTGCTCGGTGCAGCGCCGCCACCAGAAGGTGGTCGAGGAGGCCCCCTCGGCCATCGTGGACCCCGACATGCGCCGGCGCATGGGCGAGACGGCGGTGAAGGTGGGCAAGGCCGCCGGCTACTTCAACGCCGGCACGGTCGAGTTCCTGGTGGACGACAAGAAGAGTTTTTACTTCCTGGAGATGAACACCCGGCTGCAGGTGGAGCACCCGGTCACCGAGTTCGTCACCGGCCTCGACCTGGTGCACCTGCAGATGCACGTCGCCAACGGCGAGAAGCTGCCCCTGCAACAGGAGGACGTCAGCATTCGCGGGCATGCCATCGAATGCCGGGTGTACGCCGAGGACCCGGACAACAACTTCATGCCCTCTCCCGGCAAGATCACGCGCCTGCTGCAGCCTTCCGGGCCGGGGATCCGCCGCGACAGCGGTATGTACGAAGGTTTCGTCGTACCGGTGGACTACGATCCTCTGCTGGCCAAGGTGATCGGCTACGCCCCGACGCGGAACGAGTGCATCGCCCGCCTGCAGCGCGCGTTGCAGGAGTACTTCATCGGCGGCATCAAGACCAACCTCGGCCTGTTCCGGCGCGTATTGCGCGAGCCCGATTTCATCGCCGGGAAGATCGACACCGGCTTCCTCGATCGCCTGCTGAACGGGGACAAGAAGACAGCGGAACAGCACGCCGTCCGCGACGGCGATGCGGGCATCGCCGCCATCGCGGCTGCGTTGTTCGCCTTCACCGACCCGGTGGCCACCAACGGGGCCGGCGCCAATGGCGCCTCGCCGGCGCGGCCGGAGGCTGCTTGGAAGCGCGCGGCGCGCCACGAGGCGCTGCGAGGGAGCCGATGACCTACGAAGTCGTGGTCGACGGCAAGGCGCACAAGGTGGAACTGGCCCGTGTGGACGGCCGCCTCGAATGCAAGCTGGACGGCAAGCCGGTCGAGATTGACGCTCAGA
Source organism: Terriglobales bacterium (assembly GCA_035543055.1). Classification (NCBI taxonomy): domain Bacteria; kingdom Pseudomonadati; phylum Acidobacteriota; class Terriglobia; order Terriglobales; species Terriglobales bacterium. The sequence continues at coordinate 9,935 of DATKKJ010000085.1, forward strand.
TGACGGCGCACGACGTGCTCTCGCTGCTCATCGGCGGCCATTCCTACGAGATCAAGCGCGCCGTCGGCCCCTCCGACACGCACATGGTGGTCGGGCTCGCCCGCTACGAGACCGAGGTGCGCGACCCGCGTTCGTTCCGCGCCCGCAAGGCCGCCGGTGGCGACACGACCGGCCCCAGGAAGCTGGTTTCCCCCATGCCCGGCAAGGTGGTCCGCGTGCTGGTGCAGAAAGGCCAGGAGGTCGAGGCGGGACAGGGCTTGGTGGTGGTCGAGGCGATGAAGATGCAGAACGAGATCAAGTCGCCGAAAAAGGGCGTGGTGCAGCAGGTGCTGGCCGCCGAAGGCGCCGCGGTCAACGCCGGCGAAGCCCTGGCCATCGTCGAATAGCCTTTCAGAATAGTCCTTCGGGCGAAGACGCCCTCAGGATGACGGCGGCGGGGCTCAGGCGCCCTGCCAGATCCTTCGGGACCCAAGAAAGGCCCTCAGGATGACCGCTGCGGGCTCGGAGATCCTTCGGGCGAAGACGCCCTCAGGATGACGCCAGCGGGGCTCAGACACCCCGCTAAGCGGCGTCACTTGCCCGCGCCTTTGACGATCTCGTCGGCGTAGTAGTTCTCGACCTTGGCTTCGTCGCGCAGCGTCTCATAGTACGCGGCCATCAGCAGTTGCTCACGCCGGCCGCGCAGCTGTTCCCGGATGGCCTGCTGCACCCGCGGATCGCTCAGGTCGCGCTGGCCCGCCGGCTCCTTGGCGATCAGCTTGACGATGCGGTAGCCCATCACCTTGTGGACGGCGTCGTACACCGGCAGGATGCCGCTGACCTGCCCGGCTTTCAGCTTGCTGACGTATTCCTTCGTCTGGGGGTCGCGGTTGATGCTGGATTCGGGGATGAACCCCACGTCTCCACCATTGCCCGAGGTGTTGGGGTCTTCGGAGTAGCGCATGGCCACCGACCCGAAATCCTCTCCGCTCTCCAGCCGGTTGAGGATGGTCTGGACCTTTTTGCGGGCCTCAGCGTCGTTGGTGGCCTTGTGCTCCCCGGTGGCGTCCGGTGTCGGCTGGTTGAAGACGGTGATCTGCGCCAGGTGATATTGCGGCTCGATCAGGTTGAACTCGGCCTTGTGCTCGTTATAGTACTTGCTGACGTCGGCGTCGGAGATCGAGATCTTGGACTTGATCTCCTTGTTGAGGACCTTGTCCCTGGTCAGGCTGCGGCGCAGCTCGCGCTTGAAGTCGTCCACCGTGATGGAGCGTTCCTTCAGCCGCCGGTCGAACTCTTCCTGGGTGTAAGGGGCCTTGATCTCCGCCAGCTTGCTGTCCACTTCCTCGTCGGTGGCCAGCAACCCCAGTTTCTGGGCGCGCTGCAGCATGATCTCGTCCTCGATCAGCCCCTTCAGGATGTTCAGCCGCAGGATGGTGGACTGTTCGCCGGTGAGAGGCTGGTTCGACCCCGCGGTCTGGTTCTTGTAGTACCGCTCCACATCGTCGCGGGTGATCTTCTTCCCGTTCACCTCGGCCATGACGTCGGCGCCGGTCTCCTTGGAGCCACACCCGGCCAGCGCCAGCATGGCAGCCAGCGCCATCCCTACCAGAAGGCGTTTCGAGCACGATCTCAAACGGTGGACCCTCCGCATCTAGAGCACGCTACTGCGCGTGCTGCGAATCTTCGATTGTAACGAACCCGTCGGCCGGAGCGCATCACTTATTCCCCGGAGCGGCCGCCGGCGGAGAGGCTGGGGCGGCCGGCTTCGGAGGCGCCGGGACCGGCAGCCCCGCGTCGCGCAGCGCGGCGTTCAAGGTTGCGCGCAGCTCCGACGCGTCCATGACACCGTCCACCCGCCTGCCGTTGATGAAGAGCGTGGGGGTGGCGGAGACATCCAGGGCGTCGGCCTCGCGCACCGAGTCCCGCATCGCCTTGTCGGATTGCGCCTTGATGCACGCCTGCAGCTTGCCCGCGTCCACCCCGCGCTTGGCTCCCGCCTGGAAGGCGAGAATGTCCAGGGCCGCCATCTGTTCCGGCAGGCCGCGCGGCTTGTCGCGCGTGCCTCCGATCTGATTGGGATCGAAGTGGACGGCGTCCGCGAAATCCCAGAAGGCTTCGTTGCTGAGCTCGGCCAGGCAGTTGGCGTCGTTGGCCGCGCGTCCCGCCCACGGGTGGATGGCAAACAGGGGGTAATCCTTGTAGATGACCTGGATGCTGTCCTTGTAGTCGTTGAAGATCTGCCCGAACAAAGTCCGGTGCATGCGCGCGCAGTAGGGACACTGGAAGTCGTCGTACACCACCACCGATACCTTGGCGCCGCGCGTCCCCCGCACCGGACGGCCCGCCAACGAGATCTTCTTCATGGTCTCGGCGTAAGGGTCGCTCTGCAGGTCGAACTTGGTCATGCGGATCAGGGTCTTCCCGTCCTGCGACAGCAGGAAGTCATTCGGTGTCCGGTTCGCGCCCTGGGTGAAGATCACCTGGATCTGCTCGTATCCGGGGAATTCGCTGGGCTTGCGTTCGCCGATGCTGATGGCGACGCTGTCGGGAATGTTGTAATGAGCCCGGACCTGGCGCTCGATGCGCTTGTTCAGGTCGGCCGTGGGGTTTTGTGCCGGCTGGGCTGCGCATCCCAGGCAAAACAGGACGACCAGCCACAGCGGCCGCTTCAGCAAGGACACAGGGGTTCCACCTTCCATAGGGGCAGGCAACAATTATCGCATGTGGAAGCTGGCCGCACGTGCGGCGTGACCTAGCGCTTGCGTGCCAGTGTGCTCGCCGGCAGCACCGCGTTCATCGAGCCCGACCGGAAGCCCTCAAGATCGAGGGTCACATAGGTGTAGCCTAGCGCTTTGAAGATACGTGTGAAAGCTGACACCATCGCGGGAGTCAGCGCCCGCGCCATCTCTTCCGGTGCGATCTCCAGACGCACCGTCTCCCCGTGGTGGCGGACGCGGAACTGCCGGAAGCCTAGCGCGCGCAGCTCGTCTTCGCCGTGCTCGACCACCGCCAGCACCTCGCGCGTGACCTTGCGGCCGTACTCGATCCGTGACGACAGGCAGGCCGACGCCGGTTTGTCCCAGACCCGCAACCCCGCCGCGCGCGCCAAGTCCCGGATCTCAGCTTTGCTCAGTCCCGCTTCCAGCAACGGCGCCGCTACCTGATGCTGCCGGGCCGCCTCCTGGCCAGGGCGAAAATCCCCCTGGTCGTCGAGATTGACGCCGTACGCGATGGCATCGAAGCCGTGGGTGGCGCGGTATTGCTCCATCACCTCGAACAGCTCGTCCTTGCAGTAGTAGCACCGGGCGGCGTCGTTGCGCGCGTACTCCGGCCGCTCCACTTCGGCGGTGCTCAGGACCTCCAGCGGGATGCCATGCTCCGCGGCGAACGCCATCGCGTCCTGCAGGTGAGTGCGCGCCAGCGACGGCGAATCGGCGACGATCGCCCGCATGTCCCGTCCCAGCGCCCGGTGCGCCGCCCAAGCCAGATAGGCCGAGTCCACCCCGCCGGAATAGGCGACCAGCAACCGCCCCAGCCCGCGCAGGCGCTGCTCCAATAACCCGCGTTTCTCTTCTAGAGTCATCCGCAAGATTGTAAACGGAGAAGTACTCAGTACTCGGTACTCAGTACCCAGTTCAAACCGGTCTTGCTGTGTACTGAGTACTGACTACTTGCCTCAGAAGATCCTTTCCTGCCGCTTGAGGTTCCCGAAGGTCCCCACATTCGCCAGGGTGAACGCGAAGCGGTACTGATTCTCGTTGCGCACCGAGCCCAGCGCGAACCGGCGGTATTCCATGGACAGCCCGCAGCAGTCCCAGTTGTAGCTGGTCTGGAAGGCGGCGTATTGCAGGAAGTTGAAATTGGCGTCGAAGCCGAAGTTGGCGGCGGCGCTGATGCCGCGCTTGCCGGGATTCCCGTATCCGGTGAGCACGCGGAACTGGCTGAACCGGTCGGGCGCGGGCAGCGGCGTCGGGATGGGCGAGGTGAAGATCTCCCCCGGCGCCAGCAGGAAGGCATGGCTGCCCCCGATGAAGTAATCCCCGAGCCGGTACTGGACCAGTGCAGTGCTGGCATTCACCCGGCCCCGCACCGTGTCGTAATCGAATTCCCACTGCGCGTCCACGTTGGGTGAGGTGCGGATCCGCAGCCGCGATACCAGGGGCGCGAAGCGCATCGGCTCGGTCAGGAACGCGATCCCGGCGAACGCCGCCGTGGTGGTGAACACGTTGCGCTTGCCGTTCACCACCGCTCCGCCGAATGTGGGATCGAAGAAGTACTTCTGCGCCAGCTCCCAGGTGACGATCTCGCGAGCTTCCGTGGAGCACTCGGCCGGTGGCGGTGGCGGAGCCTGCTTTCCCGGCTCCGTCTTCGACGGCAAGGGCATCAGCGCCTGGGGCTGGGGCGCCGTGGCCGGGCACTCCTCGCCCGACATCCGCTTGGCATACAGCCGCTGGGTGATCCCGTACTCGATCTCGTTGGTGTTGCTCAGGATGTCGCGGCTGTCGAAGCGGATGATCGCCGGAAAATTCTCCACCCCGGTGGTATAGCGATAGACCATGCGCGGCTCGATGGTGTGCTTGATCTTGCGTCCCCAGCGGGGCTTTTCGAAGATCCGCCCCAGGGTCGGCGGACGGATCTCCACCGACGTCTCTAGGGCGCGGCGGTTGAAGTCGTCGGGCACGGGGACCAGGACCATCCCCGACGTCTGCAACTGCTCCGAATAGTAGGTCTCGCGCGCCGCCAGCTCGGGCCGCAACGTCCAGCCGCTAAGGAACAGCGGCAGCGCGATCCGCGGATGCACGTCGAGCCGGCCCACGGATCCGCTGACGAAGCCCGGCTCCTTGCGCGAGACCCCTTCCGCCGCGGCGTCGAAGCCCCAGTACAGCGGCGTGGACGCCAGCTTGCGGTCCACCGAGCTCACGTCCAGCGTCGGCAGGTGCAGGATGGCTACGTAATCGTTGTTCTCCGTGCTTTGGAAGTTCAGGTAGCGCCCGGCACGCAAGTTGAACGAATAGCCGTCGTAGGTCTTGGACAGGAAGACCGCCGACTTGACCTCGGAGTTCACCGTCTCGCGGAAGGAGTCGGTGAAGGCCAGCCGGAAGACGAACGAGCTCAGGTACTCCACCGAGGCCACGCCCCGGAAGCCGCCGGGAAGCAGGGCTTCGGCGTTCAGATGGACGTCCTGCCCGCCCTGGTCCTGCACCGTCACGCCATTGGAGATCCCGCGGTCGAAGACCCCGAAGTACTTCAGGTCCACGAAGGAGTTGTCGCTGGGCCGGGCGCGGAACTCCCCGGTCTGGCCCCACCCGCGGCGGCTCATGTACTCCCCGCCGATGGTGGCGTCCATGCTGCGGTTGATGGCCCAGTAGAACGACTCGCCCAGCAGGAAGCCTTTGACCGACGAGGTCCCGATCACCGGGATCAGGAACCCGCTCTGCCGTCCCAGCTTCTCCACCGGATGTTGCGCATAGGGCAGGTAAAGGATGGGCACGCCTTTCACCCGGAAGTTGCTGCTGTACAGCTTGGCTGTGCCCCCGACGTCCACCACGATCTTTCCCGCGTTGAACGTCCACTTGGGCTTGGGCAGCTCGCAGGAGGTCACCGAGCCGTGCTCGATGACGTAGCGCTCAGGCGAGACCTTCTCCACCACCTTGCCGGTGAAGGCGAAGGGATTCGACGAGGTGAGGGTTACGTTCTTGCCGCGGAAGCGGGCGCCGGTGGTGCCCACCACGTCCCAGAACTTGCCGGTCTGGGTCTTCACGTTGTACTCGCCGTGGCTGGCTTCGATGTGCTCGTCATGCGGCCCGCCGTCCAGCACCAGGTGCCCAGTGGCGGTCACCTGCCCGCTCTTGGAGTCGTAGGTGATCTCGTCGGCGCGGAAGACCAGGTCGCGGAAGTCTATCTCCACGTCGCCCTTCAACTTGAAGACGTCGCCGTCCTTCTCCTGCTCCCGGGCCTTGATGGTGACCGGCTCGCCCGGACGGTTGGAGGTGAATTCCGTGCTGGCGAGGTTCTGCTGCGCCTGGCTGGTGGGAGCATCCGGCGGCAACTGGCTAGTAACTACCGGGGTCGCCAGAAGCACATGACAAAAGATAAGTGCCGTGATACTTAAGCAGTTGCGGGAAAACATGGGGAGCGGTCGAAGTTAGCACGCCGCACCCTCTGGCGCAAAGCAGCTTTCCCGCCGCTCTGGCCGTCTCACAAACCGAACCATGGCTTGTCCCCTGTGCGGAGAGCGCTGCACCTGCTCGCAAGTCGATCCGGCTGCCAAGTCGGGCAGTCATGTCGCCGTCCTCATCGACCCTGACCGGTTCACCGACTCCGAGCAGCAGTTCCTGGCCAGCCTGGACGCACCGCCCGAAGTCAGCTCACTGCCCGACCACCGTGATGCCTGCGATTCCCCGTGGCGCGAGGAAGTGGCCTCGCGCGTGGACGCCTTTCGCGCCAAGCGCGGCCGCCGCCGTCCCGATCCCAGCTCGGTGCTGAGCTTCGACTTCGACGCGCCCGCGGCGCCCCTCCAGGCCGACAGCACGCTCGCCGTCCCCGCAAAGCCAGGATGGGAGGAGTCGAGCACCGTTGTCACCATGCCGGCGCCGGTGGTCTCCGAACCCAAGGTCATCGAGTTCCCGCGCTCGGCCGAGGTCATAGCCGAGGAACTGGCCGAGCCCATCATTGAGACCCCGCGCATCCTGGAAGCGCCTCCCGAGGCCGTGGCCCCGCCGGAGTTTGGCGGCGTGTCGCTGGCCCCCATCACCCTGGAGGAGCACGCGGTCGAGGTGGAGCTGGAACCCATGCACCTGCGGGTGGCGGCGCGCGGCCTGCGTATCTTCGCCGGGCTGGTGGACGCTTTCCTGGTGCTGACCGCCGCCGGCCTGTTCGCCGCCATCTTCGTGCAGATGGCGGAGAGCGTGCCCCACACGCGCATGGCCCTGGCCCTGGCCTCAGTCATCCCCAGCTTTTTCTGGGCGGTGTATCACTACTTGTTCCTGGTGCACGGGAGCGGTACTCCCGGCATGGGCCTGGCGAACCTCCGCCTGAGCACCTTCGAAGGGAAGCGGGTCACCATCGAGCAGCGGCGCAACCGCGCCCTGGCCCTGGCCCTGTCGTGCATTTCGGTGGGATTTGGCTTCATCTGGGCGCTCTTTGACCCCGACGGCCTGTGCTGGCACGACAAGATCACCCGCACCTACCTGACCCAGCGCAGCTACTGAGCAGTCGCCAGCAGCCGGTCGCCAGTCGCCAGCTTGGCCGTGTCATCCCGAGTAGAAGTCGAGGGGCCGCTACCCCTCCTCACTTTCGGGTCGCCAGGAGGATGACGGCCAGCAGGATCGCGACCACAGCAGTGATTGCCAGCAACTGGCTTACCCCTCCGAGAACGATGCCCATCCAACGACTCTCATTCCAGGGCGAAGAGCACTTCCACCTTCGCCTTGGGGCTACTCTGCCTTGGTGGTCAGTGGTTTGCCCTTTTCCGCGACGAACACGGCAGCCAGCCTGGCGGTGCCCTGTCCTTTGTTGATCGCCTGGTGGACCTGGCCAGGAGCGACATAGAAGATATCGCCGGCCTTGAGGGTCGCGTCGGGCTTGCCCGCGAGCTCGAGCAGAATGGTGCCTTCCTGCACGAACACGTACACCTCCGCCGGATGGGTGTGCTTCCCTTCAGCCGAGCCGGGAGGCAACTCGACGGCGGCCATCACCGCCTCATACCCCGGGGTCTTCATGTCCTGCTTCAGAAGAATGTTCCTCTTCACGGCCGGGGCCTGGGGAGCGCTCTGGCCGTGGATGGCAAGCGTTCCGGCTAGGCTGGCGACCACCAGGACGGCGGCGAATGCTGCGTTAGGCGTTCTCATGCTGGGCCTCCTTGACTGTGCTAGCTGTATGCGGAGCCAGGAACGATATGCCCCGGGCCAAGGCGTGTCAACGTCTGGGCCCTTTCTTGCACGGCCTGACAGACGCTGGGCTCGGGCTGGCGACCAGCGACCTGCTCGATTACACTTCCCCCCGCATTCCTACGGAGTCCAGCCATGAAAGCTGCTCTGCAATTCTCCTATCAGAACGCGACGGAATCGGTGGTGGGGGCGGAGGGGCTGCATCCCGGCGACCTCGACCAGGCGGCGGCCCTGGCGGCGCTCGACGCCTTCCGCAAGCGCGTCGATTCCGGCGAGATCGGCTTTCCCAACCTGCCCGACGACCGCACCACCATCCGCGCCGTCTCCGAATTCGCCGCCGACACGCGCGGCGAGGTGGACGACGTGCTCGTGGTCGGCATCGGCGGCTCGGCTCTGGGAGCGTACGCCCTCGACGCGGCCCTGCGCGGCCCCCATCCCGTCCAGATCGCGCCGGGCGTGAAGGGCAAGCGGCGCGAGCCGCGCCCGCGCCTGGTCGTGCTCGATAACGTCGATCCCGGCTTCATCGCCGCCGCGCTGCAGCGGGTGAACCCCAAGCGGACACTCGCCTGCGTGATCGCCAAATCGGGTTCGACGGCGGAGTCGCTGTCCACCTTCCTGATCGTTCGCGAGTGGATGGAGAAAGCGCTGGGCAAGCGCACGCGCGCGCGCATCGTAGCCGTCACCGACGCCCAGAAAGGCGACCTGCTGGCCATCGCCAAACAGGAGCGGTACCCGCTGTTCTTCGTTCCCGGCAATGTCGGCGGGCGCTTCAGCGTGTTCACCCCAGTGGGGCTGCTGCCCGCGGCGCTCATTGGCCTCGACATCGGCAAGCTGATGCGCGGCGCTGGCGACGCCAACCTGCTCGCCTGGTCGCGCGACTTCGATCACAACCTCGCCTTGACGTCGGCGGCGGTGCACCACGCTCTGCACACCAAGCGCGGCAAGGCGATCGAAGTCGTCTACGCCTATTCCTCGTATCTCTGGGGCGCGGCCTTCTGGTACCGCCAGCTCTGGGCCGAAAGCCTGGGCAAGCGCGTGAACCGCAAAGGTGAGGTCGTGGAGACCGGGCAGACGCCGGTGGCGGCGCTGGGTGTCACTGACCAGCACTCGCAGTCGCAGCTCTACATGGAAGGGCCGCGCGACAAGATGATCACTTTCTGGGCGGTGAAGAAGCCGCGCGCCGACGTGAGGATCCCGCGCGCCTTCGCCAAGTTCGATTCCTGCGGGTACCTCGGCGGCAAGAAACTGTCCGAGCTCTTCCACGCCGAGATGCGCGCCACCGAGGCCGCGCTCACCGAGGCTGGGCGTCCCAACTGCCGCTGGACCCTGCCCGTCGTGGATGAATATACCGTCGGCGCATTCTTCCAGACGCTCGAATTCCAGACCGCCTTCGCCGGGGAGCTCTACGGCGTGGATGCCTTCGACCAGCCCGGCGTGGAGCTGGGCAAGAAGCTGACCTACGGGCTGCTGGGGCGCAAGGGCTATGAGGAATTCGCGAAGCGTGTGAAGTGAAGTGATCTCTGGTAGAGACGCCCGTAAGGGCGTCTTTCTGGGCACCGACGCAAAGAAAAGAGGGGAGATGCCCTGACAGGCGTCTCTACCGAGCGTCCAGCTCAGCCCTGCAGGTGCGCCTCCAGGAACCATAGGTCCTTGTCGGCGTCGCGCACGATCTCAGTGAACAGGTCGGCGGTACCCTGGTCGCCGAGTTCGGAGGCGCGCTCGATAGCCTTGCGTGCGGCGGCGGCCACCTTGGCCAGTCGCTGCACCAGCGCGCGCACATGCTCTTCGCCCTTCACCGCGTCCAGGTCATACTCGGGGATGGTGGAGGTTGCGGCGGCGATGCGGGTGGTGCCCAGGGCCGTCCCGCCCAGCGCGGTGACACGCTCGGCGATGAGGTCGGAATGGCCTTCGAGATGGGTAGCCAGGGAGTCAAACAGCTCGTGCAATTGGAAGAATTCGCGGCCCTTGACGTTCCAGTGGGCCTGCTTGGCCTGGGTCTTCAGGTCCAGGGTATCGGCCAGGCGGGCATTCAGCAGGTCGATCAACTCCAGCCGCTTCTTCTCGGGAATGTCGATGGAAGTATGAAAGGTGCGTTCGCGAACAGCGGTTGCCATATCGTCAGCTCCTTCCGCATTTCGATGGGCCCGAAGCCGCGGCGGATTCACGATTTCCTCTCAGGCTACCCGGCACACCTCCCTGCACGCACCCCTGGCCGCTGGCTTCGGGTTACGCAAGGCAAGACGGATGCTTTCATTGACTGGGGGAATAAGTTGCTGTATTTTCTGCCGCACCGGAACTTCTGCGCCCCAGCAAGAAGACCCTCAATCCCCTTACTAAAGGGCCCGGCAGCGGTACTGTCATCATGGCCATGGCGTCTCCATCATCGCCGCAGCAGATCGGCCGGTACGAGATCCTGGGCGAGCTCGGCAAGGGCGCGATGGGGGTCGTGTACAAGGCCCGGGACCCCAACATCGGGCGCCTGGTGGCGCTCAAGACCATGCGCCTGGACGTGCATGGCATGGAAGCCCAGGAGATGCTGCTGCGCTTCAAGAACGAAGCGCGCGCCGCCGGGGTCCTGAACCACTCCAATATCGTCACCATCTACGACGCCGGCGAGCATGATGGGCTCTTCTACATCGCCATGGAGTACATCGAAGGCACGACCCTGCAGAAGACCTTGAACGAAGAGGGGATCGTGCCCATCGAGCAGGTGCTCGACCTGTCCCGGCAGATCTGCTCGGCGCTCGATTACGCCCATTCCCACAAGATCATCCACCGCGACATCAAGCCGGCCAACATCATGATCGAGGCCGACGGGCGGGCGAAGATCATGGATTTCGGCATCGCCAAGGCGGAGGGCACGCAATTGACCACCGCCGGCCAGGTGGTGGGGACGCCGAACTACATGTCGCCGGAACAGGTCAAGGGACGTCCCCTGGACGGGCGCTCCGACCTGTGGAGCTTCGGGGTGATCCTCTACGAGATGGTGACCGGGGAGAAGCCGTTCAGCGGCCAGACCGTCACCACCATCATCTACAAGATCGTCCATGAGAACCCCATCCCGCCCAAGGACCTGGATTCGAGCGTGCATCCGGGACTGAGCGCGGTGATCCAGCGCGCCCTAGCCAAGCATCCCGATCAGCGCTATCAGAAGGGCGCGGACCTGGTCCACCACCTCATCAACTACAAGAGCATCGGAGTGGACACGGCCTCGCTACCGCAGGACGCCGACGCCGCCCACGAGCCCGCGCCGGCCGCTGCGCCACCGCCGCCTGCTGCGGCCAAGCCGCCCGCTCCGCCGGCGAAGCCGGTCCAGCCCGCTTCCACAGCGGCAGCCAAGCCGGCTGCCGCAGCGGCCCCTGCGCGTCCGCCCGCCGTCCATGAAGATGAAACCCAGCTGGCGGGCTCACACGAACTTGGCGAGCTGGCTGGCGCCGCGGCCAGCGTCAAGCACGTGGTTTCGTCCGCCGCAATACCTGCCGCCAAGCCCGCGGCGCCGTCCGGTGCCGTGCCTGCCGCCAAGCCCGCGGCGCCGTCCGGCGCTGTGCCCGCCGCCAAGCCGGCGCCACCCCATGCTGTGGCCGAGGCCAAGGCGACCGTGCCGGCCCCCAAAGTGGCGCTGCCGCAGCTCACGACCAATCAATGGCTATTGGTCGCGGTCGGTGTCCTGGCGCTGCTCATGGTGGTGATCAGCATTGGCGTTTATCAGAGCGAGAAGAACAAGCCGGGCGTGACCCCGGCGGAGACGGCAGTGGCGCCTGGCCAGCCGTCGGGCCAGCCGGTGGAATCGCAGCCGGCAGCGGCGGCGACATCAGCCCCCGAAGAGCGGGAAGGGGCCAGTTCCACGGCCCCCGCGGAGACGGCGAAAGGGGCCAAGCCACGCGGCAAGGCGAAGCCGGAGGTCGCGGCCGCGGCTCCCGCCGCCGAGCCGCCGAAGCCGGCGGCCCCGGCCAACGGCACCGTGCGCATCATCTCCAACCCACCGGGCGCCAAAGTGGAGATTGACGGCTGGTCGGAACCGGCCTGGGTGACGCCCTTCAATTCGCCCAACCTGAGTGCGGGCCAGCACAAGGTCGTCATCAGCAAGGCGGGATTCGCCACCGAGACCAAGACGGTCGAGGTCACGGCGGGAAGCCAGGCGATCGTGGCCACAGTCATGCGAACCATCGCGGCACCTTCGCGCATCGAGGTGAGCAGCAACCCCGGTGGCGCCAGCATCCTGCTCGACGGCAAGCCCACCGGCAGGAACACCCCGGCCGTGATCGAAGTCCCCAAGGGCGAGCACACCGTGGGACTCCGCAAACTGGGCTATGTGGACGCGTCGGTGCCGGCCAAGGTGGGCGAGGGCGAAACTGCCCACGTCTCGCAGACGCTCAAGTCGGGCACCAGCGGCGGCAGTCCGTTCGGCAAGCTCTTCGGCGGCGGCATCCCCGAGGGCATGGGCGCGCTCCAGGTGAAGACCAAGCCCAAGGGCGCCACCGTGACCATCAACGGCGAGACCGCTCCCAGGACCACGCCCTTCAAGATCGTGGTCGATCCCGGCACGTACAGCGTGACGGTTTCGATGGATGGACACCAGTCTCAGACCCAATCGGTCACGGTGGAGAAGGGCAAGTCGGCGAGTATCGATCTCGAACTGAAGAAGTAGCGGCTCGAAGGCCCGCGCCGCCGCTAGAACCACTTCTTGCGCCTGAAATAGAGCAGGATCAGGAGCGTCGAAAGCGCCATCATCCCGGTAGCGTACACGGCGCCGTGTGCGGTGTTCTGCCAAGGCAGGTGCAGGTTCATCCCGAAGAAGCCGGTGATGATGACCAGGGGCAGGGCCACCGTCCCCCAGATGGTCAGGATCTTCATCACCTCG
>DATKKJ010000086.1 GCA_035543055.1 Terriglobales bacterium
TATGAAGGTTCTGTTCGTGATCCTGGTGCTCTGCACCCTTGCCCTCCTGGGTGTGGGCGCGGCGGTTTTTCTGCGTGCGCGGCGCCACATGCGACGGCAGGCATCCGACACGGCGCTTCGCCCCGCCATGCCGGACGTCGAAGAAGACCACGCGGATCCGATCAGACATTGAGGCAATCATGTCCAAGTCCCTGACCCAGACCGTCAGCCGCATCGAAAGCTGGTGGATCCAACTCGCGCTGGTGGTGGGCGCCAGCTTCTTCGTCGCCCTCTGCGCCCGCATCACCCTGCCACTTCCCTTCACGCCCGTGCCCCTGACGGTGCAGAACTTCGGCGTGCTGCTGGTAGCGCTGGCGCTGGGCAGCAAGCGGGGATTCGCCGCCATGGCCCTGTATCTGGCGGAAGGCGCGTCGGGCATGCCGGTCTTCAACCCTGCCGGCGCCGGCGGCGTGGCCCAGTTGCTCGGCCCGACCGGCGGGTATCTTCTGGCCTATCCCGTGGTCGCGTTCGTGACCGGCCTCATCGCCGAGCGCGGCGTCAGGAGTTTCGCCCGCTATGCTGTCGCCGCGGTCGCGGGAGAACTGGTGCTGTTCGCTGGTGGCCTGAGCTGGTTGCTCGTCCTGTCGCACGGGTCCTGGAAGCTGGCAGCGCAGTTCGGGCTGTACCCGTTCGTATTCGCCGAAGTGGCCAAGGTGATGGCCGCCGCAGGCGCAGCCGCGAGAGTGCCGCGTCTGGAAGCCAAGTGAGCCGTTCCCTGCAAGAAAAGGCGTCCATGCCCCGTGGTTCCGTCTCCGACAAGGCCCGTGAGGTCACCATCGCGCACAGCCCCGACTCCGACGACGCCTTCATGTTCTACGCCATGGCCACCAACAAGGTGCGCGTCAAGGGACTGAAATTCGCGCACACGCTCTGTGACATCGAGACCCTGAACCGCCGCGCCATGGACGAGGGGCACTTCGACGTCACCGCCGTCTCCTTCCATGCTTATCCCTACATCCAGGAGCGATACGCGCTGTTGCCTTGCGGGGGCAGCGTGGGCGAGGGGTACGGGCCTATGGTGGTTTCATCCCGCGTGCTCAACCTCGACGAGGTGAAGCAGGTCACGGTCGCGGTCCCCGGCAGGCTGACCACCGCTTTCCTGGCGCTGAGACTGTTCGCCCCGACCATCGAGACCGAGGTCGTGCCCTTCGATCAGATCATTCCCCAGGTGCTGGAGGGCAAGTACGACGCCGGGCTCATCATCCACGAAGGCCAGTTGACCTACGATAAAGCCGGGCTCCATCGCGTCCTTGATTTGGGCAAGTGGTGGCGCGACATGACCGGCCTGCCGCTGCCCCTGGGCGGGAACGCCATCCGCCGCGACCTCGGCCCGGAGTTGATCGCGAGCGTCACCCAGGCCCTGCGCGACAGCATCCAGTACGCCCTCGAGCACCGCCCGGCGGCGCTGGAGTACGCCATGCAGTTCGCCCGCGACCTCGATAGCCACTCCGCCGACAAGTTCGTCGGCATGTACGTCAACGAGCGCACCCTCGACTACGGTCCCGAGGGCCGCGAAGCGGTGCGTCGGCTCCTCGACATGGGACACGCCGCCGGCATCATCCCCCATAAGCCAAAAGTCGAATTCGTCGGCTGAACCTCGGTAGAGACGCCCGTCAGGGCGTCTCACCATGCCGGTTTGCCCGCCTGGAGGAAGCATGAAGCACGCCGTCATCCTCTCTCTCGTCCTGTTCTCTGCACTCGTATTCGCCCAACAGCAGCCGAAGACTCCTGAACCTGCTAAGCCCACTCAAGCGAATCCCAACGACGTAAAGTCCGTCGATGCCACCATCCGGGCGCTTTACGACGTGATCTCCGGCCCCGCCGGGCACCCGCGCGACTGGAGCCGTATGCGCTCGCTCTTCCACTCCGGGGCCCGGTTGGTCCCCACCGGCAAGCGTCCCAACGATCCCCAGGTCGGAGCCCGCGTGCTGACCGTCGAAGACTACATCGAGCGCACAACCCCGTTCTTTGCCAAGGAAGGCTTCTACGAGAACGAGGTATCGCGCAAGCAGGAGCAGTTCGGCAGCATCGCCCACGTCTTCAGTACCTATGAGTCGAGGCACGCCAAGGGCGAACAGCCCTTCCAGCGGGGCATCAACAGCATCCAGTTGTTCTTTGACGGCACCCGTTGGTGGGTGATGACGGTGATGTGGGACGCCGAGACCCCGCAGCAGCCCATCCCGGAGAAGTACCTGCGATAGGCGTTACTTCCGGGACTCGTGGCTGTAGTACTTGCCGATCATGACCCCGATCTCCACCGCGGCGTCGGCGTCGAGGTGATGGAACTCGAAGCCGACGCCCTGCCCCTGGCGGTAGCGGGGGACCATTGTGATCTTGCGGTGGATGCCCTCGGCCTCGTCCATGATCCGCAACTCGATCTTCTTCCCCAGTTCGAAGCTCTCCTGGGTATCGACCATCAGGCCGCCGCGCCCCAGCACGGTGACGGGCCCGATCTCCTTGCCCGAGGTCGTCTGCAGATGGATCCGTGCGCTGGCCGGAATGCCGACTCGCTCGAACCTGCGTCGCTCATCGCTGCGTGTCATGTCCGCTCCTCGTAGTACTTGCCGATCAGGATGCCCACGTCCACGGCCGCCTCGGCATCCAGGTCGCGGAATTCCAGGCCGACATGGCGTGCGCCGGCATGGCGCACCACCACGTTCACCTGGAAGCGGATCTTCTCGCTCTGGTCGCTGATGACGATCTTCAGCTTCTTGTTCTTCTTGAACGGCTTTTCGGGTTCCAAGGCGATGCCGCCGCGCCCGATCTGCCGCAGGGTCCCGAGCAACTGACCCTTGGGATCCGTGACTCTTACCCTGGCTGCGGGCCCAACTCCCACCCGCTCGAATCTTCTTCGCTCAATGGCAGACTTTGCCGCTCCCTGGATCATTGAATAGGCTCCGGATATGAAAAAACAGGATCGATGTCGACGGGGACGTCGTTGGCGGAGTTTAGCGCGGATCTGAGCTCCGCCGGCATGGAATCGTACTTCGCGAACCAGGTTTCCGCCCGCCGCCGATCGCCAGCCGCCTCGATCTCGAGCAGTTCCCTGGCCAGGGCGGCGACGGCATCGGGCATCCTGGCAAAGTCGATGTGGTAGCGGTGCGTGGCGGTATCGCGGACGATCGCGCCCCTCTCGCTCAGGTAATTGAATTGCATGATCTGGCCGTGGGCGTGAGCCTCACCCGTCCCGAAGCGGACGGTCCGAAAGATGTCCGCCAGTTGCGCCGCGTAGTATTCCTTGAGGCGCTCCGCCGGCAGGACTCCCTGGTCGGTCAGCCACTTCAATCCCCACAAGCCGACAATGTCGGCCTTCGCTTCCTCCAGCGCGGAATGGATCGGCCCGATGGCCTCGCGGATATCGACCTGCTTCCCATTCACCCGGGCGAACGCCGGCCCCAGTCCGTGCGCGATCTCGTGCATCAGCGTGCCCGCCATGTAGCCGTCCGCCGAGACCAGTTCGGCCTGGTCCAGCCGCATCATGCGCCGCGACACCGGAACGATGACGTACTTTACCCGCGCCTCCATGAAGTTCTTGAAGAAGATCTTCTTGCTTCCCTTTCGCTTGTGGACCTCCGGATCGTTGGGCAGGTTGTCGGCCACCGCCTGGTATCCGTGCCGCAGGTCGCCGGCCCGGAAAGGCGCGTCCACCACCTCCATCGGTGAGACCAGTCCGCGCTTCGATGGCCGGTCGGCCTCGGGCAGCGGCAGCGCATCTTGCAGCGCGGCGACGTACTTCTCGTACAACTTGAGCTTGGCGCTCTCGGCGTCGTTGCGCACTAGGACTGCCGCGCCATAGGAAGTCTTGATGCCCAGGACGTCGTCCAGGTACGTCTCATAGGGGGCGAAGATCAGGTCGAACTTTGGCTCCTTCAGCTCCAGCCACTTCAAGTCACTGTCGAAATACTTGTCCGTGAGCAGCGCATCGGCCCGCATCCGCAGGAACTGGGCGAAGTCTTTGTCGTCGGCCAGGTCCGCCGCTTCGCGCAATGCCTTCGCCGCGGGCTCCAGGAAGCTGCGATAAGCGATCCGGTACGGGATCCCTTCCAGCGCATCGCCTCGCCGCCGCAGCACCGTGTACGGGCTGTAGATCTCGTCCTTCTTCTCCGGGCGTTGCGCCACATGCTCTTCGATCTGGGCGCGCGTCAGCCCTGCCGGATACAGGCCGCGGCCCGGCGGCATGGCTTGGGTGCCGATGAAGGGCCGATTCTCGTCGAGCATATCGAAGCGTCCAGCGTTGATGAACACGAAGTGCCGCAGGTTCACGTCGCGCGGCAGCTTCCGGCCGGCCAGTGACTGGTAAAGGGTGAGCCCCTCGGGATCGTTCTGGCGCCAGAAAATGTTCTCCAGGGAATGGCAGGCCTCCACCAGCTTGTCCACCATCTGCTGCTCGCGCGCGGAGAGCCCTGCCGGCGCCGGCATCTGCACCGCCCGGTACCGGGCCATGCGCTTGTAAAGGTCCGGCGCCACAGGCAGTTTGCCGACGGCGTAGCCCTGCATGCTCTTCTGTTTCTTTTTCTTCGATTTGGTTTGAGCGGCGGCCGGAAGAAGGAGGGGGAAAGACAGACAAAGAACGAGCAGGCGGACCCCGAGTCTGACCATGCGGCTCAGATTCTAACAGACGCTCACGCGGCCCGCGGCAGCTCCAGGCTGGCAATCACGCCCTTCAGCACGTCGGCGGAGTGGCATAGCCCTGCCAGTTCTTCCGCCGCGAGGTCGAGCCGCAGCACCCGCTCGATGCCCGAGCGATTGACCACCGTCGGCAGGCTCAGGCAGACACCGCTCAGTCCGTAAAGGCCGTCCACCAGGCTGGACACCGAAAGCACCGTCCGCTGGTCGCGCAGGATGGCTTCCACGATGCGCATCAGCCCCGCCGCCACCGCGTAGTAGGTGGCGCCCTTGCGCTGGATGATGGCGTAAGCCGCATCGCGGGTGCTGATGAAGATCTCCTGCATGCGCTTCTCGTCCATGGGGATGACGTGTGCCTCCGCGAACGCCACCAGGCGCATGCCGGCGATGTTGGCCAGCGACCACACCGGCACCTCGCTGTCGCCATGCTCGCCGATGATGTAAGCATGCACGCTGCGTGGATCCACCCCGAAATGCTTGGAGAGCAGGTGGCGGAAGCGGGCCGTGTCCAGGATGGTCCCCGAGCCGATCACCCGCCGCGCCAGCAGCCCCGAGAGCCGCAGGGTGGCATAGGTGAGCACGTCCACCGGGTTCGTGGCTACCAGGATGATGCCCTCGGGGTTATGCTTCGCCACCTGGGGGATGATCTCGCCGAACACCGCCGCATTGCGCTGCACCAGCTGGATACGCGTCTCTCCCGGCTTCTGCCCCACCCCCGCCGCGATCACCGTCACCGCCGCCCCGGCGCAATCAGCGTAGTCCCCCGCCCAGACGCGGGTAGGCTTGGCGAAGGGCTCGGTGTGGTTCAGGTCCATGGCTTCGCCTTCGGCGCGCGCCCGGTTGACGTCGATAAGCACGATCTCCGAAGCCAGCCCGCTCAGGAGGAGGGCGTAAGCGAAGGTGGAGCCGACATTCCCGGTCCCCACGACTGCGACTCGATTGGTCTGTTGTGCCATACGGCATGATACCCAATTCATACTCCGCCGGCGCTGTGACGCCCGCCCGCGTCGTGAGTGATGAGTGCCTGACCGTACTTTGCTGAGTACCGAGTACTCCGTACTGAGTACTATAGGAGCAATGTCCGCCGCTCCTCAGACCCTGTTCATCGACGCCGACGACACGCTCTGGGAGAACAACGTCTACTTCGAGCGCGCCATCGCCGATTTCATCTCCTTCCTGAACCATCGCGAGTACACGCCGCAGCAAGTCCGGCAGGTGCTCAATGACGTGGAGCGCGACTGCATCGTGCGCCACGGCTACGGGCTGCACAGCTTCGTGCATGCTTTGGTGGACACCTTCGAGCGCCTGGCGGTCGAGCCGCTCACCCCTGCCGTGCACCAGACCATCCTCGGCTTTGCCCAAGTCATCGCCGACAAGCCGGTCGAGCTCATCTCCGGCGTGCCCGAGACCCTCGAATACCTCACCGCTCGGCACCATCTCATCCTGATGACCAAGGGCAACCTCACCGAGCAGATGGGCAAGATCGAGCGCTCCGGACTCAAGCACTTCTTTGCCGCCCACGAGATCGTCGCCGAGAAAGACCCCTCGACATACGCCTCGGTGGTCGAGAAGTATGGCCTGGCCCGCGACCTGACCTGGATGGTCGGCAACAGCCCCAAGTCCGACATCAATCCGGCCCTGGCCGCAGGCCTCAACGCCGTGTTCGTGCCTCACGACATGACCTGGGTCCTGGAACACGAGGAGGTCAGCCAGCCGCAAGATGGATCGAGTCTCTTGGTTCTCCAGAGATTCCCGGATCTCCAGATCCATTTCTGAGTCCTGAGTACCGAGTACTGAGTACTTCGGTTTGCCCGGGCATTACTCTCGATAGCACCAAGTTAACCAATAGCCAGGCGTGGCTGCCGGGCGCCGCCGCATGGTAGGCTCAGACTGCTCTGGGATTTGTCTGCCGCTTCGTTGGCAGCAAGAGAAACCAATTTCCGGCGCCTCCTGCTCACCTTCAAGACTCTGGCCGAGTTGGGGCCCGAGCTGACCTCTGACCGCACGGTCGCCGAGGTCGCTGAGTCTATCCTCGTCCTGCTGCTGGAGACGGTGGAAACGAGCGAAGGCGCGCTGTTCCGCTTCGACGACCGCCCGGCCATGCTTACCGCGCTGGCGGCCCGCGGCTTCTCTCTGTTTCCGGAAAAGGCCGTCATCCCGCTGCTTCCGCGCCATGTACATGCCTTGGCCGCCGCCGCCATGCCGCAGGCCCTGTCTGGCAGGCTTTGTGAGAGCTACCTGAGCTCCAACGGCAACGTCGCGCCGGAGCTGTTCAAGTGCCTGGTGCCGTTGAAGGTGGGCCCGAAGCTGGTGGGCGTCGTGGCCCTCGGCCGGCGCCAGGGCGAATCACCGTACGGCGATGACGACCTCGAGGCCCTGGGGCTGCTCTCCAACTACGTCGCCTTGGCAGTCCAGAACCGGGTGCTCGCAGATTCCCTCCAGCAGCGCATCGCCGAGAACTTGAAGCTGATGGCCTCCCTGCACGGCTTCTACGACAACACGCTTCACGCCTTCGCCGCGGCCATCGACGCCAAGGATCAGTTCACGCGGGGGCACTCGCGGCGGGTGGCGCACTACGCCGGCGGCATCGCCCAGGCCATGGGCATGGAAGAGCGCGAGGTGGCAGGCGTTCGCGCCGCCGGACTGTTGCACGACGTCGGCAAGGTCACCGTGGACAAGTACATCTTCTCCAAGCCCGGGAAGCTGGAACCCAACGAATTTCGCGAGATGGCCGACCACACCACGATCGGCTACCAGATCGTGCACGGGGTCGAGTTCCCCTGGCCCGAGATCCCGGCCGTGGTCCGCTCCCATCATGAGCGCTCCGACGGCTCCGGCTACCCCGACAAGCTGCACAAGGACGAGACCTCCACTCCCACCCGCATCATGGCGGTGGCCGACACCTTCGACGCCATGACCAGCGACCGCGCCCACCGCCATTCCTTCTCCGTGGGTGAGGCCCTGAGTGAGATCGTGCGCAGTACGCCCCAGAAGTTCGATCCCGACATCGTGCAGGCCATCCTCATTCAGGTGCGCCGCGATGCTGTCGGCCGCAATCAAGCCCCCTTCCTCGACCAGCACGTGGTCTGCAATATCTCCGCTCCCGACATCGACCACCTGGCCGCCATGGTCCACTACAAGACCTCCAACGGCCGCGTCCATTCCTGCTAGTTTCCTGCAGCAACTTTTCCCGTCCTGTGGGTTCATTAATGGTGCGCAACATCGCCGACCTCCTCCCGGTTGCGAGGGCTCTTCCGATGACAAAATACAAACGCCTTCTTTGCCTCCTGGCGCTTTGCCTGGCGATTCCCGGCGGGCTGCTCCTGGCCAAGGAGAAGCGCGCGCAATCCAAGGCCGTGGTCCCGCAGATGGACGACTCCAAGCGGGTCATTCACGCCCTGAACCGCTTCAGCTTCGGCCCGCGGCCCGGCGACGTGGAACGCCTCCGCGCCATGGGCCTCGATAAGTGGTTCGAGCAGCAGCTCCATCCGGAGAAGATCGACGACCATGCGCTCGAAGCGCGTCTTTCCGGCTTCTCCACTCTGGCCATGAGCACCCGGGAGATGGTGGAAAAGTTTCCTCCTCCGGCGCTGGTGAAGGCTGTGGCCGAAGGTAAGGCCCCCATGCCCCGGGATCCGCAGGAGCGCGCCATCTACCAGAAACAGATCGAGATCTACCAGGAGCGCAAGGCCGCCAAGCAGGAGAAGGGCGAGGCCAATGCCGGCGATGCCGACCCGCAGGAGATGTCGCCCGAGCAGCAGGCCGAGCGGCGCCAGGCGCGCATGCAGGCCCAGCAGAAGGCCGACGCCATGCTCGACATGACTCCCGAAGAGCGCATGCAGGAACTGGGCCGCATGTCGC
>DATKKJ010000087.1 GCA_035543055.1 Terriglobales bacterium
GCCGCTGAAAGGCGAGATCGAAAAGGCAGGGGCATCGGTGCTGTACATCGCGGCGGAAAAGCGGGGCGGGCTCTTCAAGCCGGAGAGGTTCCTGGCGGAGCACCCGGTGAGCTTCCCCTTCCTGCTGGATGAGGACCGTAAGGTGACCAAGGCGTACGGGTTGCATCACCGGATCGGGATGGATGCCTTCAACATCGCGCATCCGGCGACTCTGGTGGTGGACCGGGGAGGAGCGATCCGGTACCTGTACGTGGGAGCGAACCAGCATGATCGGGCGCCCATGGAGAAAGTTCTCGAAGTGCTGAAAGGCATCTAACCACAGAGGGCACACAGGAAAGGGCGGAACAAATTCAAGGAGGAGTGATGAAGAAAGCCGTAGGAATCGCGGTGGTGGCGATGTTGCTGACGGGCATGGTGGCGGCGCAAACGCTGTCGTTGCCCGCGGGCACGGGAGTGAAGATGAAGCTGGAGACGCCGATCTCGACCAGCCGGACCCGGGTGGGCGACAGCTTCGCCGGGCGGGTGACCGAACCGGTCATGATCGAGAACAAAGTGGTGATCCCGGTAGGGGCGGCCATCGAGGGACACGTGGCCAAGATCAGCGAACCCCGAAGGATCAAGGGCGTGCCCGAGATCGACCTGCGTCCGGACCTGCTGACCATGCCGGACGGCAGCAAGTACAACATCAGCGCGGTGATCGTGGATACGGACAAGAACACGGGGACGCGCGTGACCGATGAGGGGAAGATCAAGGGCAGCGGAGCGACCGGCCGGGACAAGAAGGAGATCGCGATCGGGACGGGCGCGGGCCTGGGGGTAGGGGCGCTGGCCGGCGGCGGCAAGGGAGCAGTCATCGGAGCAACCGTGGGCGCCACGGTGACGGTAGCGCACTGGTTCACCAAACGTCATTCGGCGGAACTGCCGGCGGGCTCGGAGATCACCATGGAACTGAGCCGCCCCATGGCGATGAGCGGGGCGGGAAAGTAGTACCCAGTACCTAGTACCAAGTACCCAGTGGGAGTGCGAACGCGCTCCCCTTTCTTTTTGTCTACCAGTGCCTAGGTAGCTAGAGAACTCAACTCCTCGTCGGAAAGGAGCTGGAGGTCGAGAGAACCCTCAAGGGGAAGGGCGTCGATGGGGAGGCGGTCGCGCCACAGGCTGAAGCGAAGGTGGAGCTTGTCTCCGGGTTGCGCGCCCAGAGCGGGCAGCGGAATCTTCATCTCAAAGGTCTTCTTCAAATGGGCCTCGAACCCTTCCGGCGGCAGAGGCTGGCCCTTCTGATCGGCGGCCGCCAGGCTCGCGGAGACGATCTTGTGATCGTCGATAACCAGATCGAGCCGCAGTTCGGGCCGAGCGGCGGCGGCAGCCGCTTTGGCCTTGAGGTGATGGCGGCGGGCGGTGAGGTGGTCGGCGAGGACGGATGCCGCACGCGATTGGCGGGTGCGGCTGCGCCCGGAGGTGCTGGTCAGAACCGCTGCGGCAGGCCCGGCGGGCGCCGGCGGGACGCCGGCAGGCTCGCGTTGGATGGCGACGATCAGGTCAACACGGCCGTCGGGAACGCCGCCGGCGAAATCGATGCGGGCATAGAGCCATTCCTCGTCGATGCCCGCGTACACAGCATCGAGCAGGAACTGTTTGCCGTGCATGGCGGAGGAGCGCCGGTCGGCGGTGTACATGGCGGCGCCGATCCAGTCGAAATAACCGGTGAGCTGGCCGTCGATGCGCGGGTGGATGTGCGCGCTCTGGGGGGCGAAGTAAGGCCGGGCGACCGCGGCGGTGATGGGCTGGGCCAACGAATCCGGGGGGGTGGCGCCGAGGGCGTGATAGATGTTGGAAAGGTGCTTGCGGTAGAGTTCGTCGAAGTCGCGGTCGTTGGCGGAATGATGTTCGGGGCCGTACCACCAGTTCCAATCGCTGCCCTCGGCGATCAGGACCTCTTCGAAGGCCAACTGGCGCTGGGGCTCGGCGGCGGCGGGCGCGGCGGCGGCGTAGAAATCGCGGGCCTGGGAGAGGTGATCCCAGGAACGGTTGTCCTCGGGCGCGCCGATCCAGACGTTGAAATTGGCGTTGATCCAGGAGCCGGGAACGACCTGGGTCAGGGGCGCGAAGCTCTTCTGCCGGGCGATGGCTTCCGAAATAGTGACCGCCTCGATCTCAGGGTCGCGGCTGAGGGCATCGTACACCCGGCGCAGGAACTCGCGGCCCGACTCGGGATAGAACTCCCACGCGTTCTCGCCGTCGAGGATGATGGGGACGACCGCGTCCTTCCCTGCCCTGAGCAGCGGTTGCGCTGATTCCTTCAAGCGGCGGATGAGGTGGGCGGCGGCCTCCTTGGCCGGCATCCCGGAATAGACGAACCCTACCAGGTCGGAGAGCGAGTGGTCGCGGAAGACCATGTGCATGGCCGCGCCCGACTTCTCGTAACGATAGATGGTGTAGAGCTGCTCGGGACCGCGGTCGAGGAGGCGGCCCTCATTGTCGCGGTTAAAGAACTGGCCGAGGGAGCGGCCGAGGACGCCTTCGTCGGTGGCCATCCATTGGAGTCCAAGCTTGTGCCCGATGGCGAGCACGTCCTCGGAGACGCTGCCCTCCGAGGGCCAGGCGCCCACGGGCCGCACGCCGAAGATGCGCTGATGAAGATCGAGGCCGCGGCGGAGCTGCTCCTCGGCGTCTTCGGGATGGCGGAAACGCTTCTGCGGCAGCGGCAGATTGGGGACCGAGACGCGCCCTTGGTCGCTGTCGCATAGCAGCGGCAGGATGGGGTGGTAGAAGGGCGAGGTCGAGATCTCGATGCTTCCCTTCCGGGCGGCGTCGCCGTAGGCGGGCAGGACGCGGCCGACCAGCTCGATCTGCTCCTTCACCACGAACTGCTGGTCCTCGGCGGTATAGCCGCGCCCCTTCTTGACCAGGGCGGCGATGTCCGGCTCGCGGAGGAAGAACTCATCGAACCAGGCGATCTGCGACAGGACTTGCAGGTCGGTGTAGTCCTGGGGCTGGAAGTAACGCATGGCCTTGTCGGGGTTCTCGCCGACGCCGCGGAATTGGGTCCACAGCTCTTTGTAGCGGGGATAGCGGCCGATCATGTTGGCGACGTTGGCCTGAAAGAGATATTGGATGGCAAAGCGCCGCTCGTCAGGAGAGAGATCGGGGGCCGGCTTGGCGACGACATCCAGGAAGGGATCGCGGGCCGCGCCGGAGGCGTATTCCTCGATCTGCGCCATCAGCGAAGGGACCAGATTGAAGTTCTGGTGGACGCGGGGGAATTCCTCCAGCAGCTTCACCATCCCGTAGTAGTCCTTGAGGGCGTGCAGGCGGACCCAGGGCAGGCGGTACTCGCCGGTCACCAGGTCCTTATAGAAAGGCTGGTGCATGTGCCACAGGAAGAGGACGCGTAGCATGTCGCGGCTAGCATAGCGCATGGGGGCGAGTCGAAGCTGCGCCAGCCCTCCGGCGGGGTGGATCCGTGCGGGCCAGGAGATTCCGCGCTGCGCGAGTAAGGTGTAAAATCCACGGACACTCCCTTGTTCCTGGCCGGGACCAGTCATGGACGGAATGACCCGCGGGCGCGTGCGTTTGCTTCCCAATGATTCCCCTTCCCCGGATGCGACTGACCGAGCCGTGTTCCGGAATCAGAACAAAATCCGATCGAAGCGTTGGTCCGAGACCATCTCAGGCAAGATTGCCTGGTTCCTTCGAATCGGAAAGGTAAAGGACCATGAATGACCCGCATGCGACGCGCCGTGAAATGAGAGACCACCTCCTCAAAGCCTGCTTTCCCCTTCGTTTTCTTCTCCGAATCCCTGCGATGGCCGCCGTGGCCTGGCTGGCCGTGCTGCTAGCGTCTCCTCTCGCCTCCGCCCAAACCGTGGACAGCCCGGGCCGCACCGGCCTCCCCGAGGACTGGAGCCACCGTCATGTCGTGTTCAGCGGGGCGACGCCGGGCCGGCCGGACGTGGCCGGCGCGGTGGTGTCCGACGCACGCTTCTGGCACCAGCAATGGCGGCGGCTGCTGCATCCGGTCAAGCCCAAGCCGAAGGTCAAGCCCAAGCCGAAGAAGCACCGCGTGGACTGGAGTGTGAACCTGGGAGGGGCGGGCGCCTTCCTGGCGCCGGGGACATTCCCGGCGAAGTACACCTTCGACATCAACGCGACCCCGAGCTGCGCCAACGATTTCGCGGTCTTCGCGCTCAACATCGGGGGCAGCGGCAGCCAGGCCACGATCGTCGCTTACAGCAACCTCTACGCCGGATCCACGCCAAACACCGGAATCTGTGGAAGCGGCCTCCCGACGGTTAAGTGGGCCTACAACACAGGCGGCGCGATCAATACGTCGCCAGTGCTGTCGCTGGACGGCAGCATGGTCGCATACGTGGAATCGAGGACGAACCTCGCCGGCGGCTCGATCCTGCACATCCTGAAGTGGAAAGCCGGGCAAGGCAGTGTGGCTGCGCCTGTCTCGCCGGACCAAGTCGTGGGCTCGTGGAGCTCATGCACGGCAGGCAATTCCTGCATCGTCAACCTCATCTTCAACAACGCCCAACCAGACTCAAACTCATCCCCCTTCTACGACTACAGTAACGACGTGCTCTATGTCGGCGACGACAATGGCCAGCTTCATAAGTTCACCCCAGTCTTCAGCGGCACCCCGACAGAGGTCTTAGCCGGCTGGCCTATCACCGGGGTCGGCGGGACCGGCCGCAAGCTCACAAGCGCGGTCTACGACTCCGTCTCGAAGAACATCTTCTATGGCGATGACGGCGGCCATTTTGGCTATATCCGGGAAGTCGGGAGTACGCGCGGAGTATGTGCGGGCGTTGGGCCGCCCCCACCCCCGTGCCAGGGGCTGAATAACTACCCCACCCCTTTTGCGGGCGCCATCATCGACGCACCCCTGCTGGACCCAGTGGCGCAGACTGTGTTCTTCTTCATCGGGAACAACGGTGCGTCACACGCGGCGGTGCAGCAGGCGGATACCCAGCTTTCGAGCAACGGGCCGCAGGCCAACGTCGGGCAGAACGGACCGGCGATGTTCGTCGGGGCCTTCGATAACAATTACTACACCAATCCATCGAGCGGGTTCGTCTACGTGTGTGGGTATACCTCGTCGTCGACGGTGAACCCTACCCTGTACCGCATCGGGTTCAACAGCAACAACAACATGAAGACGGCGAACGACGGGAATTCATTCGCCTTGTCCAACTCGGCCACAGGCACCACCTGCTCGCCCATGACCGAGATCTTCAATCCGCCGGCGCTGAAGGACTGGCTTTTCGTGAGCGTGGGGGATGGGTGCACGGGGACGGGCGGCGGCAGCGCCGGCTGCGTGATGAGCCTGGACATCACCAGCGCGTTCCCGGCCAGCGCGACTGGACGCGCCGAGGCCAAAGGTACGAGCGGGATCGTGGTGGACAACGTGAGTACCAGCAACCAGGCCTCGAGCATATATTTCTCCACCCAGGACAATATGCTGTGCGGGGACGGGGTATCGACCGGCGGCTGCGCGGTCAAGGTAACGCAGTCGGGGCTGCAATGAGGGAGAGGCGATGAGATTCCTGGCATTGTATCTGTCATTGCTGGCGGCGCTGCAGGGGTTTGCGGTGCAGCCGGCCTGGGGGCAAGGAAAGCGCCGGAACCGCGGGTCGGACCAGGCGCCACTCTCCATCCCAGTGCGCAACATGCCACCAATGCCTCCGGGGCAGGGCAAGCGCGTGATCCCGATCCGACACCGGCGATTCTCGTCGGCCCTCGGGCAGACGAAGGCGCCGGTCGGCGACGCCGCGGCGCAGACGCAGTTCGGCCCCCATGCTCCGACGATCCAGAGCACGAACTTTGAGGGTCTGGGAGACACCTTCCCCGGGTTTACTGTGAACTTCGCCCCGCCGGATACCGACGGAGCAGTGGGCCGGACGCAGTACGTTCAGCTCGTGAACACCGGCTTCGTCGTCTTCGACAAGGCCACCCAGGCGGTGGTAGCGGGGCCGACGTTGACCAACAATCTCTGGGCATCGCTGTCGGGAAGTGATCCCTGCAAGACCACGAATGACGGGGATGGGATCGTGCTGTACGACCACCTGGCGGACCGGTGGATCATCACCCAGTTCGCCAATGCGGGTTCAACCACGGGTCCGTACTACGAGTGCGTGGCCATCTCGCAGACCGCGGACGCGGCCGGGCAGTACTTCCTCTACTTCTTCGATTTCGTGAACACCAACGGAACCCAGCGCCTGTTCAACGATTATCCGAAGGTCGGAGTTTGGCCGGACGCGTACTACTTCTCGTACAACTCCTTTACGGCGGCGGGCGCCCCCGTCGGGGCGATCCTTTGTGCGCTGGATCGCACCAACATGCTCAATGGTGCGGCCACGCTGCGCGGCGTAGCCGGGCCGGCAGGAACACCCTCCGACAACCCACCCAACACCCCGGCGGGGAACAAACAGGTCTGCTTCAATATCCAGGACTTCGGCCTGCTGCCCTCGGACCTGGACGGGCCGACGCTGCCGCCTACAGGATCGCCGAACTACTTCCTGGAGTGGTTCAACCAATCGAACCTTGGGCTATGGAAATTCCACGTTGATTTCAACACGCTGACCAGTTCGACATTGAACGGGGTCAACTGGGTGAGTCCGGCCGGGCCGACAGCGTCGACGATCAGCCCGCAGCTCATTTCGGTGACGGCGTTTACGGCGACCTGCAACTGGTTTGTGACAGGCAACTCAGTCTGTGTGCCGCAGTGTACTCCAGCCAACTGCGGCGTGAATGGTACGAACCAACAGCTGGACTCCCTCGCCGACCGGGTGATGCATCGGCTGGCGTACCGCAATTTCGGCAATCACGAATCGCTGGTGACGAACCACTCGGTGGCGACCAGCGGCACCACCGGTTCGGGTATCCGCTGGTACGAGATCCAAAACCCCAACGGGACGCCCAGTGTCGTGCAGACGGGCACGTGGACGCCGGACACCAGTTATCGGTGGATGGGAAGCGCCGCCATGGACAAGTTCGGCAATCTAGCGATCGGCTACAGCGTCTCCAGCGCAAGCATGAATCCCGCAATCAGATATGCGGCGAGATTGTCCACTGACAGCCCCGGGACACTGGGGAATGAAACCACGTTGATC
>DATKKJ010000088.1 GCA_035543055.1 Terriglobales bacterium
GCCCAGCGCCGGGCCAATGTCCGCGGGGCCTTCGCAGTCATGGCGCCGGAACAGATCGCCGGCCGCGACGTCGTCCTGGTGGACGACGTCTTCACCACCGGCACCACCGTCTCCGAGTGCGCGCGCGTCCTGCGCCGCGCCGGGGCTTCCAGGGTTTTCGTTGCCACCGTGGCTCGCGTGCTGAAGTCCGAGCCCATGGCGGCAGCATCAAACAATGAGAGCAGGGAGGAGGAAGCGGCGCTGGCCGCGACCGCCTAGGGCTATGCCAGATCGATCGAACCCCGGGAAGGCCAAGCACATCCGTCAGATCCCGCACGTGGTGCCGTCGCCGCCGCACCACGACGGCCGCAACGTGATGCACGCGCCGGTGCTGGTGCTCAACGCGTCGTATGAGCCCATCAACATCTGCGCCGCGCGCCGCGCCATCGTGCTGGTGCTCAAGGGCGTGGCCATGACCGAGGAGGAGAACGGACATTTCCTGCACGCCGCCCGCATGGCCATGCGCGTGCCCTCGGTCATCCGCCTGCTGGAATACCGCCGTATCCCCCACCAGACCCGGGCCCTGTCGCGCAAGAACATCCTGCTCCGCGACCGCAATACCTGCCAGTACTGCGGCAAGTCGCTGCCCTCGAGCGAGCTCACCCTGGACCACGTGGTGCCGCGCTCCCGGGGCGGGCTCTCCGCCTGGGAGAACCTGGTCGCCTGCTGCCATTCCTGCAACCGCACCAAGGGCAACCAGCTGCTGGCCGAGGCCGGTATGAAACTGCTGCGCGAGCCCCGCGCCTTCTCCCTCCACACCAGCCGCCACATCATGCGCATGCTGGGGCGCTCCGACGCCAAGTGGAGGAAGTACCTCTTCTACTGAGTACCAAGTACCCAGTACCAAGTACCAAGTACCAAGCGGGAAGAATCAGTCTTCAACCTTCAGCGAACTCATGAGGCCGTTGAGGATGCGGCCGAGTTCGACTACACGTTGGACCAGGGCTGAAGTCGTCTGCGGCGTTAGGTAATGCCGCCGCTCGGATATGAGGATCTGGGTTTCCAGCTCCGCCAAGGATCCACGCGCATCGCGAAGGAAGTGCCGGAAGTCTCGATTGGAAAATCGAGCCTGCCCTTCCGCAATGTTGCTGGGAATCGATACCGCTGCGCGGCGCATCTGGTCGGCCAATCGGTACATCTCGCGCTGCGGAAAATCGGCGGTAGCGTCATAGATCGCGTCGGCCATATCCATGGCCTTTTGCCACGCCACCAGGTCCTTGAATGATTGCGGCATCGGCAGTCCTCCGATTTCGGCGGACGGTACCACGCCGCTGCTCCCCACGTCTGTGACTTGGTACCTGGTACTTGGTACTTCCGCTCCGCCTGGTACCTGGTACCTGGTACCTGGTACTTGGTACTCTTCCGCCCATGACCCGCTACCTGGTGATATTCGCGCTCACGCTCCTGGCCGCAATCCCCGCACTCGCCCAACAGGGCCGCTGGGCTGCTCCCGACGACAAAACGGCGAAGTACATGATCGACATGGAGCGGCGGTGGGCGGAGGACGCCTGCGACCACAACCTCATCTCCGAGACCATCCTGGCCGAAGACTTCCAGGGCACGGCTCCCGATGGAAAGCGCTACACCAAGGCTGAAGAGACCGAAGAATCCAGGCATCCGACGCGTCAGATCAGCGATTGCCGGCTGGACGAGGCCAAGGTCCGCTTCTTCGGCGAAACCGTCGCCCTGGTGTATGGCAGCGAGAGCCGCACGCTCAAAGCGGCGGACGGGAAAGAGCATCCCGAGACCCTGATCTGGACCGACACCTGGCTGAAGCGCGGCGGCAAGTGGCAGATCGTCGCTGCCCAGGACATGAAGTCGGAATGCAAGTGAGCGGCGGAAATGATCACGTAGCGCGGCCGTCCTCGGCCGCGAACCCGCCTTCAGGCGGGCATTTGAAAATAGCTCACCACGAAGTAGTGGGTAGGCTGGAACGCTGTGGCCGTGTGAGCCCACCTTCAGGCGGGCGATTGACCGCTCAATTCCACTCCATACAACCGGCACAGCGCCCCGAATTCCTCCTCGAACGATCTCTTCTTATGGTGCTCGGCTTGGTTCGCGATGTATTGGACGGTGTGTTCCTTTTGCGACGCTCCGATGGAAAACGCCCCGTACCCGTCCTGCCATGCAAAATCCACCGCGAACGTCTCGTGCATGAATTTCGACGAACCCGCCTTCACCTCCCGCATCACCTTTGCGATCGGGGTATTCGCCGATAACGAGAGGAGAAGGTGCACGTGCTCCTCCACCCCTCCGACCGCCAGTGCCACTGCGCCGTTCTGCCGCGCGATACCACCCATGAATTCCCACAGGCGCAGTTGCATCTCTGGCTTGATGGTCGATCGCCGGTTCTTTGTAGAAAACACGCAATGCATCAAGGCGCACACGATCGAATGCATCGTCATTCTCCCCAGGGGCTTGCCCTGCGACATCTTCAATCGCCCGCCGAGAAGCGGGCTTACCTACCGTGCTCGTCCTATCCCACCACTTCGTGGTGGGCTATTTTCAATTGCCCGCAAAGCGGGCGGTCATTTTCACCGCTGTAGACGCCCTCGTCCTTGCGAGCCCGCGTGAGCGGTCGTCTGCTAGGTACTTGTCCGTCACGATCCGCAGCCCGCCTTCAGGCGGGCGTTTGAACGTAGCCCCGGGCGCCTCGCCCGGGGTGGCGGTCCCAAATCGATCCCGAGCCCCTTCAGGGGCGATTGAAACACGCGCCGTGTGCTTGGGACAAGAAAGGGCCGCGAGGATCGCGGCCCTTTGTATCCTTACTAGAAACGAGAAGCTACTTGGGTTGCGGCTTCTGTTGCTGCGTCCCGGGCAGTTCCTGGCCCTCGTAGGTGATGCGGGTCTTGGCGCCGAAGCGCTTGTAGTTGGTGTACTTCACCACCTCGACGATGCGCACGTCGCCGGTAGAGAACTGCAAGGTGTCGTCGGCGCGGGTGTAGGTGGGGAACCAGTAGCGGCCATCCACCTGCTCGCGGTAGGTGGTGAAAGCGGGGAAGAGGTTCTCCTGGCCTTTCTTCTTACGGATGTCGGGGACGGTCTTGCCGTAGGTCTTCACGATCTGGAAGTCCTTGTCGTCCACCCAGATGCGGCCGTCGAAGTAGCGCTTGTCTTTCTGAATGGTGCGGGGGTGGATGTCGAATACGTAGCAGCGCAGCTCGTCTTCCTGCTGCTGCCCGACATACTGGATGTCGTACTCCGGCAGCTCGTCGCTGGTGAGCACGAAGGGCAGGCGGTTGCGGATGTCGTCCAAGTCTTCCCGCGTGATTTGGATGCGCTGCAGCGAGGACTGGGGGGCGAACCTCACGTTCTCGATGCGCCGCCCCCGGTCATCGAAGGTCACGTCGAACACTTCGCGGTAGGTGCCCCGGTCCTCCGGCGTCTCCACCCTCACATCCTGCGTATAGGTATAGTTCTCCCGGGCGAGCTTGAATTCCTTTTCCTTGGAGGCGAAACGCTGGATGACCTCGTTGACCGAGATGCCGGTGGGAGGGGCGGGGTTGAGCGGGCCTTCCTGAGCGGAGGCCAGGCTACAAAGCAGCGCGAAGATGGCGGCCAGAGTGAGCTTGCGTGTCATAGGTGGTTGTTCCGAATCTCCTTAGTTTAGATGCCAGCAGCGCGGAAGAAGTACTCAGTACTCACTGATTCGGGCTGACAGCCAGCCACCGCTCCGTATTAGACTATGCGGTTTGGCTGGAGGTCATATGGTACGCCGTGCTGCTGCACTCGTAATCCTCTTCCTTTCCACCCTTGGCCTGGC
>DATKKJ010000089.1 GCA_035543055.1 Terriglobales bacterium
TGGGCGGCGAACTTCTCCGCCCCTTCGGCCACCAGGTACACATGCGGGCTCTCGTCCAGCACCTTGCGGGCGGCATGGATGGGATTGCGGATGCGCTCCACGCAGGCGACGCCGCCGGCGCGCAGGGTGAAGCCGTCCATCATCATGGCGTCGAGCTGGACGTGGCCTTCGCTGGTGAGGAACGAGCCGCGGCCGGCGTCGAAGGTTTCGTCGTCCTCCATGACGGCGATGGCGGCCTCGATGGCATCGAGCGCCGACCCGCCGCGCGCCAGCACCGCCCAGCCGGTAGCGCGCGCATGCCGCACGCCGTTCAGGTGCAGTTCCACCATGTCGTCGGGGATGTTCCAGGCGCCGCCGTGGACGAGAAGGACGGGATCAGGCAAACGGGCTCCTCAGCAAAACCTGTGATGATAGCAGACGCCACACAAGCCGGTGACCCGCATCACTGCGGCCCGGCCTGCGGCGGGCATCCACTAGAGCCGTCATCATTCGCCTGTGTTGTAAACCGGAGGTTACGTTCTTATGGCTACCGCAACCAAGGTCGCTGACCTGGCAGGACCGGGCATCGGCACCTATGAAGAAGTCGAACGCATCCTGCCCACCGACTACCGCTCACTGCTCACCCCCAAGGAGACGCAGAAGGCCATCTTCGCGGTCAAGAACTACATCGAGGAGAACCTCTGCCGGGAACTGAACCTGATGATGGTGACGGTGCCGCTGATCGTGGACGTCGAGAGCGGCGTCAACGACATGCTGGACCGCGACGGCTCGCGCACCCCCATCCAGTTCCACATCTCCAACGACTACGACAAGCATCCCATCGACGCCCAAGTGGTGCAGGCCGCGACCAAGTGGAAACGGGTCGCGCTCAAGCAGTTCGGCATGCAGGTGGGCGAGGGCCTGTGCACCGACATGCGCGCCGTGCGCAAGGACTACTTCCTCGACCACGATCACTCCTGCTACGTCGATCAATGGGACTGGGAGCGGGTGATCACCGCCGAGCAGCGCAACCTTGCTTTCCTGAAGGACGTCGTGCGCAAGATCTGGAAAGTGCTGAAGGGGGCCGAAACCTTCGCCCACGGGCTGTTCCCGCAGCTCAAGACCGGCAAGTATCCCAGCCTGCCGGACGAGCTCACCTTCCTGCACGCGGAAGAGATCCTGGAGATGTATCCCGACCTGCCGCGCAAGCAGCGCGAGACCCAGGTGCTGCAGAAGTACCCGGCGATCTTCATCATCGGGATCGGCTGGACGCTGAAGGACGGCTACCCGCACGAGATGCGGGCCGCCGATTACGACGACTGGGTCACCGAGACCCGGTCGGAGGATGGCCGGCCCATGCACGGGCTGAACGGCGACATCCTGGTCTGGAACCCGGTCACCAAGCGGCGGCACGAGCTGACCTCGATGGGTATCCGGGTGAACCCCGAGACCCTGCGCAAGCAGCTCGCGCTCACCAACCAGACCGACATGCTGAAGTTCCCCTACCACCAGGCCATCACCAAGATGGAGATCCCGCTCTCCATCGGCGGCGGCATCGGGCAGGCGCGCACCCTCATGCTGCTGCTGCGCAAGGCGCATCTGGGCGAGGTCACAGTCACCGTCTGGCCGAAGGTCCTTAAGGAGATGTGCGCCAAGCGGAACATCTTCGTGCTGGAGTAGGCGCGGCACTCGCAGGTGGTGCAGATGAGGGTCGCTCCGGGGTGCGACGCTACGCATCCCAGAGCGACCTGAGTCCCAAGGACTGGATGGGAAAGCCCGGTACCACGACGTAATGTGAAGGCTTGGCACCATTGAGTCCGAAGGACGCAATGTGAAAGCCCGGCACGTAAGTGCCGGGGGGCCCGGCAAAGAGACCCGAGTCCCGCAGGGACGGCACCGTGAGCCACAAATATCCGAACGTCCTCATCCATTACGTCTTCAGCACCAAAGGACGCCGTGATCTCATCCCCGTGGAACTCCAGCCGAAGCTCTGGAGATATTTTGTCGGGATCGGCAAGAACAAGGGATTTCCGGTGCTCGCGGCTGGGGGTACCGCCAACCATGCTCACGTGCTGGTTGCGCTCCCTTCCGACATGGCGGTGGCAAAGGCGATCCAGTTGCTGAAAGGAAACTCCTCCCGCTGGATCGGCGAGCACGGGATTGATTTCGCCTGGCAGGAAGGCTACGGCGCATTCAGCGTCAGCGCCTCGAACGTGGAGGCGGTGAAGGAGTATCTCGAGCATCAGCCGGAGCACCACACGAAGCGCAACTACGAGGAAGAGTTTCTGGCGCTCTTGCGCAAGTCCGGTGTCGCGTTCGATCCAGCGGAGGTGTTTGGTTAACGGTGCCGTCCCTGCGGGACTCGGCCCCTGTTTGGCCCACCTACCCGGCACTTACGTGCCGGGCTCTCACATGCCGCGCCAAGGCGCTGGTCTGGTGAAGCTGCAAGGGCTGTCGCGCCCAGCCAAAAGCGCTGGATGACCGACGCGAGGAGGAACGTCGCACGCGCAGAACTTGTTGTGCGGCAATCTTGGGCAAACGGGACTTCCGCCGAAACGGGCTTGGCTATTGCTGGCTCAGGGCGGGGTCAGGCGTGGGCAAGGTGGTCTGGGCCTGCTTGAGGAGCTGGGACTGGCGATAGGTGTAGCTGATGCGGTGGATGACGGTGAAGGTGGAGATCACGGCGATCACCCACAGCACCGGCGCCATACGGTTGAACAGCGCCCCGATCAGCACCAGCACGATGCGCTCCGGGCGCTCCATGAACCCCACCTTGCAGCTCCCGATCAGCGTTTCGGCGCGGGCCCGGGCGTAGCTGACCATGACCGAGCTGGTCATCACGAAGGCCACCAGCACCACATAGAAAAAGCGGTTGGCGCGGGCGTAGTACACCAGCAGTCCGAAGAACAGGGCCACGTCACTGTAGCGGTCGATGACGGAATCGAAAAAGCCGCCGAAGGCGGTCACCTGTCCGGTGGCGCGGGCGACCCGCCCGTCCACCATGTCGAAGATGCCGGCGGCGATGATCACCAGGCCGGCATAGAAGAAAAGGCGCTGGGTGTTCTCGCCGGTGGCGTAGCCGAACAGCACCGCGGCGATGATGTTGATGACCAGGCCGATGAAGGTGAGGTAATTGGGATTGATGCGGGTGAGGGCGAGGCCGTGCACGATGCCGTAGAGCAGCACGCGGCAGGCCCGTCCGAATGATCCCGTCCAGCTCATCAAGCCTCGTCGTGGATGGTGCTCAGTTTCAGGACCTCGAGTTCGCGCTTCCCGTTGGGCGTGACCACTACCGTGGTATCGCCTTCTTTCTTCCCCAGCAGCGCCCGCCCGATGGGCGAGGTGGTGGAGATGAGTCCTTTGGTGACGTCGGATTCCTCGCTGGTCACCAGTTTGTACTCGATCTTCTCGTCCTTGGCGGCGTCGTAGACCGTGACCGTGGAACCGAAGGCGACCTTGTCCTTGGGGATGTTGGCCAGGTTCACCAGGGACAGGTCGGCCATGCGCTTCTTGAGCTGGCCCAGGCGGGCGCGCACGAATTCCTGACGCTGCTTGGCCATGTGGTACTCGGCGTTCTCGCTGAGGTCCCCCATGGCGATGGCTTTCTTCAGCTCTTTGGGGAGCTCGTGGTTGAGCTCGTGCTCCAGCGTCTGGATCTCGTCTTCCAGCTTCCTCTTGATGTGCTCCGGCATACAACCTAGCCCGCCCGGTCCCAGTGGGGTCGCTTCCCGGCCCGACAGGCGGTAACAGGGAATATACGGGGGCCTCGGCCCACGAACGGTATCAGGGGATTATAGCGCCCGGGAGGCCAAACTGGGCCGTGGTCGCCTCCGCGCTGTGCAAAAATCGGCTAAATCTCAGGCGGACAGCGAGTTGGGTCGTGCCACGAAGTTGACGGGGAGGGCCGCCTATCCTATAATGAGGCGTGTACTTCACGTTTCCCCGTATTCCCCCTCTTTACGGGTGCCCCGCATGAACGGCGATCCGAATTTCCGCGTAGGTGACAAAGTCGTTTACCCCAACCACGGCGTAGGAGTTATCGAACAGATCAGCAGCCGGACTGTCGGCGCGACGGTCGAGCGATACTACATGCTGAACATCAAGTCCAGCAGCCTGAAGGTGATGGTGCCGTTCCACAACGTGGCCAGCGTCGGCCTGCGGCGCGTGGTCAGGAACGGCGACGTGCAGAAGATCCTCGATCACCTGACCACCGGTAAGTGCGACAACCATAACGACTGGAAATACCGCTTCAAGGAAAACTCGGAGAAGATGCGCACCGGCTGCTTGATGGATGTGGCGGAGGTGCTGAAGAGCCTGCTGCTGCTCAACCAGTCCAAGCCGCTCTCCTTCCGCGAAAAGAAGATGCTGGAGCGCGCCCGCTACCTGCTGGTCAGCGAACTGGCCCTGGCCCGCAACGTGGATGAGCCTGAAGCCGAGGAATTCCTCGGCAAGGCCCTGGCTAAGTGCAAACTGAAGTTCCCGGAAGTCACGGCCGAAGCGTAGCTTCGGGAACTGCCATAATCGCCGGAATTGCCATAACTGCCATGATCTTGAATCTTGGCATTGATGGCAATTTTGGCGTTTAGGGCATTTTCCTAGCCGCTCTCGATTCCAGAAAGCTTTGCAGGATGAGCACCGCGGCCATTCGGTCGACCGCCTTGGCCCTCTTTTCGATGCTCAAGTCCGCTTCCCGCAGCAGCCGGTTGGCCTGGGCCGAGGTCAGGCGTTCGTCCCAGAGATGCACGGGCAGCTGGAAGCGGCGGCGCAGCTCCTCGGCGAAAGCCGCCATCTTCTCCGCTTGGGTCCCCTCCGCGCCGCTCATGCGTAGAGGCAATCCGACCACCAGTTCCCGGACCTGGTAGCGGCGGATGACCGCCTCCAGTCCTTCCAGATCGGTGCGCTTGTTCTTGCGCTGGAGGGTCTCGAGCCCCTGGGCGGTGATGCCCAGGGGGTCGGAGACAGCCAGGCCGATCCTTCGCGAACCCACGTCGAGGGCCAGGATGCGCCCGGGCAGCTCCTCTGGCATCTGGAAAGTATAGTCCGCCCCTCCCCGAGTTCTTGTACGATAGCCCACACCCCTATGCCGGACGAATACGAGCGATCACGGCACGAGCTCCTCGAGCCCCCGGCGCGCAACCCGGTGGCGGTGGAGCAGACGCCGCTGGAGCGCGACGACGTGCAGCGGACGGCGCTGGTCATCCTGTCGGTGGCCGCCGTCCTGACCATCTGCTACTTCGCCAAGCTGTTGCTGATCACCATCTTCGTCTCCGTGCTGCTGACCTTCGTGCTGACCCCGGTCGTCGAGTTCTTCGAGCGCTTCCGCATTCCCCATGCGGTGGGGGCGCTGGTCGCGGTGC
The DNA here is from genome assembly GCA_035543055.1 of Terriglobales bacterium. NCBI lineage: Bacteria > Pseudomonadati > Acidobacteriota > Terriglobia > Terriglobales > Terriglobales bacterium. The sequence goes on from DATKKJ010000089.1 coordinate 5,337, forward strand.
TGCTGGTCCTGGCGGCGCTATACGGCCTCACCTACCTGTCCTACCACAAGGCAGTGGACTTCGTGCACGAGCTGCCCAAGTACTCGGACAAGATCCGCAGCAACGTGATGAGGTTCCAGGAGCGCGCCCACGAGATCCAGAGGACGACACAAGCGGTCTTGCCGGACACCCCGGAGGAAAAGGCCAGCGTCAGGGTGACGCAGCAGACCAGCTGGGCGGAAACCCTGACCCGTGGCGCAGGGGCGGTCTGGGAGGCGCTGCTCACGGTCTCGTTCATCCCCTTCCTGACCTATTTCATGCTCACCTGGCAGGAGCACACGCGCGCCGCCACCGTCATGCTGTTCAAGATGGAGCACCGCAACACCGCCTACGTGACCCTGGGACGCATCTCCAAGATGATCCGCAGCTTCATCCTGGGGAACCTGGTGATCGGGCTCTTCATGTCGGTGGTGAGCCTGGTGGTGTTCGCGGTCATTGGCTTGCCATACTTCTACTTTCTGGGCGTGATCAGCGGCTTCCTCAGCCTGGTGCCCTACCTGGGCGTACCGCTGGCGATGGTGCCGCCGCTGGTCGCCGGCTTGGGACAGTTGAGCGGGGCGAAAATCGCCGCCATCATGGGGACGGTGCTGGCGCTCCATCTGTTCGCCATCAACGTGCTCTACCCCAAGCTGATCGGGCGGCGGCTGCAGCTGAATCCGCTGGTGGTCACCATCTCGCTGCTCATCTGGGGATGGATCTGGGGCGCCATGGGACTGATCCTGGCCGTTCCCCTCACCGCCGCGCTCAAGATCATTCTTGACCACGTGGAGAGCATGCGGCCCTACGGGACGTGGCTGGGAGAATAGTCGGCAGTCGCCAGCAAACCCCCTCCCGAACCAGGGTTCGTGCCCGGATGTGAACCTTCGGAACCGGAGACGCCGGCATCGCATCCATTAGACTGATCGCTTGCGGTTCCTGCTCAAACTCCTCCTGCTGATGGTGCTGACGGCCGGGTTGTGGCTGGCCTACGGGCTGCTGCTGCCGGTGGGCCCGACCGGGGAGAAGTTCGTGATGCTGCGTCCCGGCTCGAGCGCGCGCGCCATCGCCTACAAACTCCGCGACCAGGGTGTGATCCGCAACGCCTCCGCCTTCCTGCTCCTGCATGCCGTCCGATCGCGTTCGCTCAAGGCCGGCGAGTACCGCTTCGACCATCCCGCCAACGCGCTCGAGGTCTATGACCGGGTCGCGCGCGGCGACATCTACGTGCACACGGTGGTGATTCCCGAAGGCTACAACATCTTCGACGTCGCCAATGCCATCGAACTGGCGGGGCTGGCAAGCAAGAAGGATTTCCTGAACGTGGTCCAGGACCCTTCGCTGATCCGCGACCTCGATCCCCAGGCGCCCTCGCTCGAGGGATTCCTGTTTCCCGACACTTACGAGTTCACCCGCACCCAGTCGGCACGTGACATGGCCGCCGCCATGACCCATCGCTTCCGCCAGGAGGCGAAGGCCATCGGCCTGACCGCCGACATGCATCGCGTGGTCACGCTGGCCTCGATCGTGGAGAAGGAGACGGCGGTAGCGGAGGAGCGGCCGCTGGTGGCCGGCGTGTACCTCAACCGCATCCAGCGGCGCATCGGCCTGGACGCGGACCCCAGCGTGATCTATGCCTCGCTGCTGGCCGGCCGCTACACCGGAGTGATCCGCGTCTCCGACCTGCAATACGACTCGCCGTACAACACCTACAAGTACGCCGGTCTGCCGCCGGGACCGATCGCAAATCCCGGGCGGACGGCTCTCCAGGCAGCCATGCATCCGGCCGCGACCGGCTACCTCTATTTCGTCAGCGACAACCAGGGCCGCCATCGCTTCGCCAATTCGCTGGAAGAACACTCAAAGAATGTGGCGGCGTACCGCCGGGGCCAGGGTGGGCGCTGACTCGACAAGCAGAAACTGACGGATGCTGACCGCCCTCGGTATACTTCTTGTTTGCCCATGGTGCGCCCCTCAGGACCGACCCGAGCAAGGCTGATATTGGCACTGGCGGCCATGCTGCCGCTGACCGGCTGCCTGTTCCGCTCCCACCGGGTGGCCCGGGAGGCGTCGCCGTCCATGGCGCAGGAGGCTTCGCAAGCCGACCTCATCGAGAAGGTCAATCGCTCCGCACAGGCCATCCAGTCGCTGAATGCTACGGTGGACATCGACACCGACGTGGGCGGGGCCAAGAAGGGCAAGGTCACCGAATACCAACAGATCCGCGGCTACGTGCTGGTGCGCAAGCCGGCCATGCTGCGCATGATCGGGCTGTTCCCCCTCTTGCGCAACCGGGCCTTCGACATGGCCAGCGATGGCCAGATCTTCCGGCTCTCCGTGCCCGTCAAGAACAAGTTCTACGTGGGACGCAATGATGTGGTCCACCCGTCGAACCAGCCGCTGGAGAGCCTGCGCCCGCAGCACATCCTGGAAGCGCTCCTGGTACGGCCCATCGACCCGCAAAACGAAGTGGCGGTCGTGGAATCGACCAGCGAGGCCGCCCAGGACCCGAAAACCCACAAGTCCGTGCAACTGCCCGATTACACCCTGGTGGTGGTGGCACGGGGGGAGCATGGCTGGTATCTCTCGCGCAAGATCGTGTTCAGCCGGGTGGACCTGAGACCGTACCGCCAGATCGTGTACGACAAGGCGGGGAATGTGGCCACGGACGCCCGTTACGAGAAGTACCAAGAATACGAAAGCGCGATGTTCCCCTCGCAGATCTTCATCAACCGCCCGCTGGAGGAATACGCGATCACGTTGACGGTGCTGAAACTGAAGCTGAACGAGCCGCTCAACGACGATCAGTTCGAATTGCCGCAGCCTCCCGGAGCGCAACTCGTCCGCCTGGATGCGCCGCCGCAGCAACAGAGTGCGGCCGACGGCACTGCGAAGAATCCCGAGAAGACACAGCCGCAGTAATGGGAACGCGGATGCCTGGAAGCAGATGGGAGTTGACGGCCGCAGCCTGCCCCCTGCATCCTGCAAGCTGACATGAACAAGATGGTTCTGGCCAACCTGGTGCATCGCCCGTTGCGGTCGATCATCTCCATCGTCGCCATCGCGGTGGAGGTCACGCTCATCCTGCTGATGGTGGGACTGGCGCTGGGCCTGCTCGACGATGCCAAGGAGAGGCAGCGCGGTATCGGCGCCGACGTGATGGTGCAGCCCCCGGGCTCGTCGTTCCTCAGCGGCATCACTGGCGCGCCGGTCTCGACCAAGGTCGCCGGAGTCCTGCAAAAGA
>DATKKJ010000090.1 GCA_035543055.1 Terriglobales bacterium
CGAGGAGGTGCGTCCGGTGGTGGCGGCCATGGCCAAACGCCCCAAGGCGTGGATCGATTTCATGATGCGCTTCGAGCTGGGTCTGGAGAAGCCCGACCCCAGGCGCGCGGTCACCAGCGCCTCCACCATCGCCGGCTCGTATATCGCCGGAGGCTTCATCCCGCTCGCGCCTTACATACTGCTGCCGCAGGCCCACACCGCTCTCTCGCTCTCGGTGACGGTGACTCTCTTGGCGCTGGGCATCTTCGGTTACATCAAGGGCCACTACACTGGCGCCCGCCCCTTCCGCAGTGCTCTCCAGACCGTGCTGATCGGAGGGGTGGCCGCCGCTGCCGCCTTCGGCCTGGCACGCCTGTTCACCTGAGCTCTGTTCCGAATTCAGAACAAAACCGCGGGCCTTGTCGCGTTTTCGAGATTCCGGGCTAGGTTGCTTGGCAGTAGGGACGGGACCGGTCCGGATCACGGTCGCTACCGGCCCGCAGCCTTAGGGGGCCTGCGGGCCCAGCGCCGGGTACCTCGAAGCCGGTCCCGAAACTCTTTGTGACCATGGACACATACTGGCGTGATTTTCGTCACATGCACAATTCCCGCAACACTTTGCAGGCAAAAGATTTATTGCATTTTTTCCTTGACTGAATGAACCGCCATTCAGTATCTTCTATTCAACTTAATACGGGCTCGCGTCGTTGCCATCCTCACCCCCACATCCACTTCGACGCGGGCCCCTTCTAGTTTCTGGCGCCGGCTTCGTAGTGCTACTACCTCTTGGCTCATAGGTTGTGAACGCAGGACCGAACATAGGCATGATCTCCTCGCTTCGCCCACTCACAAGAAAATTTGCTCAACCGGTGTGTCTGTTAGCGGAATCGAAGTGTCTATGCTGAAGCGCATTCATAAGGCAGCCGTCCTCGGCGCCGGGACCATGGGGGCGCGCATCGCCGCCCACCTGGCCAACGCCGGCGTCCCCTGCATCCTGCTCGACATCGTTCCCCCGGACGCCGACGGCCCTGCCCGGAACAAGATCGTGCAAGCCGGGCTGGAAGGCGCGGTCAAGTCCAAGCCGGCGGCGTTCTTCGAGCCGTCGCTGGCCCGGCTGATCTCCATCGGCAATTTCGACGACGACCTGAAAAAGGTCTCCGACGCCGACTGGATCATCGAGGCGGTAGCCGAGAACCTCGACATCAAGCGCACCCTGCTGAAAAAGGTGGAGGCGGTGCGCAAGCCTGGCACCATCACCACCACCAACACCAGCGGCCTGCCGGTGGCAAGGATCGCCGAGGGCTTCTCCGACGACTTCCGCCGCCACTGGTTCGGCACTCACTTTTTCAATCCGCCGCGCTACATGCGGCTGCTGGAGATCATCCCCACGCCCGAGACCGACCGCGCCGCCATCGACTCTATCGCCCAGTTCTGCGACCTGCGCCTGGGCAAGGGGATCGTGGTCGCCAAGGACACCCCCAACTTCATCGCCAACCGCATCGGCACCTTCTCCGTGCTCAACGTCATGCGGGTAATGCAGGAGATGGACCTGTCCATCGAGGACGTGGACACGCTCACCGGCACCGCCGTGGGCTGGCCCAAGTCGGCCACCTTCCGCACCATCGACCTGGTGGGGCTCGACATCCTCGGCCACGTGGTCGGCAACCTGACCCAGCATGCACGCGATGAGCGCGCAGAACTGTACACGCTCCCCGACTTCTTCCAGAAGATGCTGGAGCGCAAGTGGCTGGGCGACAAGACCAGGCAGGGCTTCTACAAGAAGCAGAAGGGCGCGGACGGCGACGAGCGCCTCGGGCTCGACTGGAAGACCCTGGAGTACCGCCCGCGGCAGAAGGCCAAGTTCCCTGCCCTCGACATGGCCAAGAACGTCGAGGACACCGGCGAGCGCCTGCGCATGCTGCTGTCGGGCGACCCCAAGAAAGACAAGGCCGCCGCGTTTTACTGGAAGACGCTGTCGGACCTGTGGACGTACGCCGCCAACCGCATCCCCGAGATCAGCGACCGCGTGGTCGACATCGACCGCGCCATGAAGTTGGGCTTCAACTGGGAGATGGGCCCGTTCGAGCTGTGGGACGCCGCCGGCGTGCCCGCCACCGTCGAGCGCATGAAGCAGGAAGGCCACCCGGTCGCCGCCAACGTCGAGAAGCTGCTCGCCTCCGGCGCCACCTCGTGGTACCAGGACGAGCCCAAGACCGCCTCCGCCCGTGCTTACTTCGACGTGCCCAGCGCTTCTTACAAGCCGGTCGAGGTACCCGAAGGCGTCAGTTCGGTCACCGTCGTCAAGAAATCGAATGGCGTGGTGAAGAAGAACGCCGGCGCGTCGCTGGTGGACGTGGGCGACGGCGTCGGCTGCATCGAGTTCCACTCCAAGATGAACGCGCTGGGCGGCGACATCGTGCAGATGGTCAGCTCGGCGCTCAAGCCCGGCTCCGACCTGAACGGCCATTTCGACGCCTTCGTCATCACCAATGACGCCCCGAACTTCTCCGTCGGCGCCAACATAATGCTCTTGCTGATGGCGGTGCAGGAAGAGGAGTGGGACGAGATCGACCTGATGGTCCGCTCCTTCCAGGGGATGACCCAGGCCATCAAGTTCTCGCCCAAGCCGGTCGTCGTCGCGCCGTTCGGGATGGCGCTGGGCGGCGGCTGCGAGATCTCGTTGCACGCCCCCGTGCGCACGCCCCACGCCGAGCTCTATATGGGGCTGGTCGAAGTCGGTGTCGGCCTGCTGCCCGGCGGCGGCGGCTGCAAGGAGATGACCCTGCGCGCGGTGGACAGCGCCCAATCCATCCGCCCCGACGCGCGCGGCGAGTCGGTGGAGATGATGGAGGCGATGAAGCGCGCCTTTGAGACCATCGCCATGGCCAAGGTCTCGACCTCGGCCTACGAAGCCCGCCATCTCGGCTTCCTGTCGAACGGCGACGAGATCGTGATGAATCGCGACCGGGTGCTCTCCGACGCCAAGGCCCGCGCCGCGGAGATGGCCCGCGCCGGATACAAGGCGCCGGTCATGCGCACCGACATTCCCGCCCCGGGCGAGAGCATTCTGGCGACGCTCAAGCTCGGGGTTCATCTAATGAGGCAGGGCGAGTTCATCACCGAGTACGAAGTGAAGATCGGCAGCAAGGTCGCCGAAGTGCTCTGCGGCGGCAAAGTCACACCCGGAACGCCGGTCAGCGAGCAGTACCTGCTGGACCTGGAGCGCGAGGCGTTCAAATCGCTTTGCGGCGAGAAGAACACGCAGCTCCGCATCCAGCACACGCTGAAGACCGGCAAGCCGCTGAGGAACTAGCACGCATGAAGTTAACGAAGCCAACACGAGAGCAAGTGAACGCTGCCGTGCAAGCACAGCTGCATGGGCTGCTTCCGACTTGCCCTGCATGCGGAAGAACTCTGGCCGGCCACCGTTGGGCAATTCTCGCCAGCGACATTGCTGAGCCAAGTACCAAAGAGCGTCTTAAGACCTTGTTCGGCCTATTCAAAGCGCATGAATGGGCCGAGTTGAGCAAAACCAAACAGTTTGACCCCGCAAAGAATGCACTCGAGTTCTTTGCGTTGTTGTGCAACTCCGGCGGAGTGGTCTCAGCTGTACGCAACCCGTTCGAACTCCTTGAGCCCCACGAACTGCTAGCAGTCGAAACAATCAATTCGATGGAATCGACCGAAATCGAACGTTTGGTCGATGATTGGCAGGAATTTCATGCGTGAAGTCGTAATCGCCAGCTCAGTTCGCACTCCGGTCGGCAAGGCCTACAAGGG
>DATKKJ010000091.1 GCA_035543055.1 Terriglobales bacterium
TGGAACTCACTTTCTCTTACGGTTTCGTTGAACCCACTCCTGAAGGGTGGGCTTCCACGGGCCCGCGCGAGGGCGCGTGGGCTACTTTGCCAGAATCTGTTGTCGGTGAGTAGTAGCAGATTGCGGTATTCCAGCGCATTAGTAGGGGCCATGCCTCCTTGCAACGGAAGTGGCGCGACCCGGTCGAGGGCGGCCGGGCGGGTGGCCCGTCTTAGCCCGGGTTTGGGTAAGGCGGGGTTCGCCTGAGAGGTCCGTCGTCCCTACGGGCTTCGGGACTTCGTCCCTCGTCCGGATTAAAGCCCGGATCTACCTTCTATTAACTGCCTACCCAGGACTGTCCCTTCGCTTCGCTCAGGGCAGGCTAACTGCCTGGGCTTCCCTTCCGTCGCGCCGATGGCGCTCCTCGGCGACGTTGCCGTAAGGCAAAGTCGCCCTGGACGGGCGGGGACGCCCGTCCCTACGCAATCTCAGCCCGCGTGAGCGGGCGGATGAGAGTAGCCCGGCACGGAGGCGCGAAGCACCGGAGTGCCGGGTAAGGTGCCAAGGGGCTTTCGAGTCCCTTCAGGGACGACACAACAAAGCGAGGGCGTGAGCCCGAGCAACCTCGTGAGAATCCATGCGAACGGCAGCGTGCCAACGAATGTTCCCGAGATCCTTCGCGGGAGATCTTGGGCTAGAGCCCAAGGCTACCAGCCCGCTCAGGATGACAGGGATTAAAGGATGGTCTTAGATGCAGGCCTGAAGGCCTGCTCCACCCCGCTAATTTCCAATTTGTAATTTGTAAAGTAAGAAGTGCCACGCCTCCTTGTATGAAGAGCGGCGATTGGGGTGAAGGCGCATGGTTTTGCGCGGGGAGAAAGCAGATAACGGGAAGATGTACCAGGTGTCTTCGGGGATGAGGTAGGCGGCGAGGAAGTCGATGTCGCGGCGGGTGTAGGGCCGTTTGATGAAGCGGCCGCGGGCGGCGTTGATCTCGTAGGCGCCGTTGCGGGGCGAGGCGGCGGATTTGATTTGGAGCTTGAGCAGGCGCGAGCCGTTGTCCACCACGATGTCGTAGGGAGCGGAGTCGCCGAAGGGTTTCATGACGATGAGGCCGAGGGCGGCGGCGCGGTGGAGGAAGGCGAGTTCGGCTAGTTCACCCTGGCGCTTGGGAGACAAGGCGGCAGGAGGCAGGAGGCGGGAGGCAGGAAGAGCAGGTACACGTCGGGCGCCGCGCCGGGAGGGGACGGAGGGGTGGCGGGGCATGGGAAAAGAAGTAGCTAGTAGCTGGTAGTTAGTAGTTAGGAAAAGAAGAGGACAGCCGAGGCGGCTGTCCGACAGAATTTCTTTTCTTACCTTCTAATTCCAGTATGACAAATCGGGAGGGGTTGTTTGCCCCTTTTCCACAGTTTTATTGTTCGTTCGGAATGAGCGAGTTACGCAGGAATCCAGATCTTGAGGGGCTTGACAAGAAAAAAAGGCTCACCACAGAGACACAGAGCACACAGAGAATCTCTTCTTCTGACCCTCTACTTCCAGTATGACAAATCGAATGGGGCTAATCCGACAATTTCCACAATTTTATTTTGCGAATGGAATGTGTGGGTTGCGGAGGAATCCAGATTTGGAGGGGCTTGACAGAAACAGCCGTCAGCCATCAGCGGTCAGCCGTCAGGCCCGCCCTAATGTAGCCCGGCCGGGGTGCTTGTTACGCTCGCTTCGCGAGCTGCGCGGCCGAGGGCGGCCGCGCCACGTAACCTCGCCTGCCCGGCCGAGGGCGGCCGGGCTACAACTTCGTTACAATGAACGGCGGACTGATATCCGAACGCCCCGTTTCCAGGAGGGCATCATGGCGACCAGATTGGTTGGATCGGCGATCCCGGCCGAGGACGCGAGCGAGGCCGCACGCCAACTGCTGCGGTCGGACAGTTGCGCGCTGGTGGTGGTGGACATGCAGGAGAAGCTGTTCCCCCCGATCTTCGAGAAAGAGCGGCTGGCGCGCAACGTGCAACTGCTGATCCGCCTGGCGAAGATCCTCCAGCTGCCCATCCTGGCGGCGACGCAGCACGTCAAGGGCCTGGGACCGATCATCCCCGAGATCGCTTCCCTGCTCGAGGGCACCCAGCCCATCAACAAGATGGACTTCAGCTGCCTCAGCAACCCCGAGTTCTGCGCGGCGGTGAAGCACCTGCCGCGGGAGCGCAACACCCTGCTGCTGTGCGGCATGGAAGCGCACATCTGCATCACCCAGACGGCGTTGGGGGCGCTCAATCAGGGATACATCGTGCACGTGGCGGCCGACGCGGTGAGCTCGCGCAGCGAGTCCAACTGGAAGATCGGGCTGGAGCGGATGAAGCAGGCGGGCGTGGTCATCTCCTCCACCGAGATGATGATGTACGAGCTGATGCGGGCCAGCGGCACACCGGTGTTCAAGGAAATGCTGCAGCACCTCAAATGAAGTACCCAGTACCCGGTACCAAGTACCAAGTCTGACGGTCGGGAGCCGTGGGCGGATCCGGCCCCTGTGGCGCGGGAAACCCAAGAGCTCACCGCAAAGGACACCAAGGTGGCACAAAGGAACACGAAGGAAGCCCCCACTAAGACTTCGAAAGCAAGCAAGAACGGCGCGGGCCAAAATGGCTACGCCATCCGCACCAAGCTGATCCACGGGACCTCGAAGACCGCGAAGTGGGATTTCTCCCACCACGTGGTCCCGCCCATCTCGTCCTCAGCCACCTTCCGGCTCAGCTCCGCCCACCGCGGGGCGCAGGGCTTCTTCGAGTTCGCCTGCGACCGGGTGGACGTGAAGCGGCACGTCCCTATCTACATCTACGACCGGCTGGACGAGCCCACGCGCGGGATGCTGGAAGAAAACCTGGCGGCGGCCGAGCAGGGCGACGTGGGGGTGTGCTTCGCCACCGGGATGGCGGCCATCACCGCCGCCATCAACGTGCTGGTGCGGGCGGGCGACGAGGTGCTGGCCCACGACACCCTCTACGGCTGCACCTATTCCTTCCTCACCAACTGGGCGCCGCGGCAGGGCGTGCAGGCGCGCTTCGTCAACATGCGCGACACCGCCGCGGTGGCCAAGGCGATCACGGCGAAGACCCGCGTCGTCTATTTCGAGACCCCGGTGAACCCGACGCTGGAGATCATCGACATCCCCGCCGTCCGCAGCGTGGTGGAGCACGCCAACAAGGGACGCAAGGCGGAGGAGCGCATCGCGATCGTGGTGGACAACACCTTCGCCACACCTTACTGCCAGCGCCCGCTGACCCTGGGCGCGCACGTGGTGGTGCACTCGCTGACCAAGGGGATCGGAGGCTTCGGCACCGACATGGGCGGAGTGGTGATCGGCCCCGAGTCGCTGCGCAACGTGCTCATGCTGTATCGCAAAGATTACGGCGGAGTGCTGGGGCCGAAGGCGGCGTGGAACATCCTGGTGTTCGGATTGCCGTCGCTGGCGGCGCGCATGGCCAACATGCAGCGCACGGCGATGCACGTGGCGCGCTTCCTGGAGCAGCACCCCAAGGTGGCGCGAGTGATGTATCCGGGGCTGACGTCGTTCCCGCAGCGCGAGCTGGCGGAGGAGCAGATGCACGACTACCGCGGCAAGTTCGCCCCCGGCTCGATGATCTATTTCACCCTGAAGGACAAGAAGGGCGACAACGCAGGCGCCGAGCGGTTCATCGACTACATCGCCGACCAGGCCTATTGCGTGACCCTGGCGGTGAGCCTGGGGCAGATCAAGACCCTGATCGAGAACCCGTACTCGATGACGCATAGCGCGTACCAAGCGGCGCGGGGCTCAGCCAAGAACCAACTGGAGCAGGCGGGCACGCGGGGCATCGAGCCGGGCGGCATCCGGCTGTCCATCGGGCTGGAGGACCGGCACGACATCATCGCCGACCTGGAGAAGGGGCTAGCGGTGGTGTAGGGGCAGGCAGCAGGCAGCAGGCGGCAGTCGGCAGGCGGCAGACGGCGGCGGGCCCGCGCGAGGGCGCGCGGGCTACTTTGTCCAGAAGGGTCGCCACTCACACCGCGGCTTTGGCGAAGGTGTCGACCTCCTGGCGGAAGCGCTGGTTGGCGAAGTGGAGGTAGTCGTCGCGCGCCAGCACCGGGCGGCTGACGGCGGCCATGGTCGCGGTCAAGATGGAGCCGGTGGTGGCCAGTTCGCGGCCGGCGTTGTGGGCGGCCTGCAGCACGTCGCGCACCGGGGCCCCCATCTCCAGCATGGTGGAGAAGCCTGGGGCGTGCGGGCGTAGCAGGGCGCCGGCGAAGTCCAGGCCGATCACGCGGCAGAGGGTGCGCATCTGCTCCAGCAGCGGGTCGAAGTTGTCCATCTCCCAGAAGCCGCAGGTGGAGACCAGCACCACCTTGGCGCGGGGCGTCCCCTCGCGGATGGGATGCGAGCAGTGTCCGGATTGCAGGGTGATGAAAGGCTCGATCAGCGGCAACATGCGGTCCATGAGGTTCTTCAAGGGACCGGGCGCGCCCCAGACGAAGACCGGGGTGGCAAAGACCCAGACGTCGGCGGCGCGCAGCTTGACGTGGACCATCTGCATGTCGTCCTGCTGGGCGCAATGCCCGGGGGTCTTGAGCCAGCACTGGAAATCCTCCAGGCAAGGCAGGATCTGGAGGTCGCGGGTGTAGAGGACATCGACGCCGGCGCCGCCGTCGCTCAGGCCATCGAGAAAGGGTTGCAGGATGCGGGCGGTGTTGCCCTTGTCCTTCAAGGGACTGCCGTTGATGGCGAGGACTTTCATGGCACACCTCGATGCCATGATTGTCGCCGTCGGCTCCGAAGGCCGCAGTGACCCGAGTCACGCGGCGGTGGTCAGGCAATCGACGGGATCGCCGTGATCAGGCAGCGGGCAAGAGTTGCGGCGCCTCGGTCTTCTCGGAGACCGCGTCGGCGACGTGAGTGCGGGCCAGCAGCACGTAGATGGACGGCACCACGAACAGGGTGAAGGCGGTGCCGATGATCATGCCGGTGACCAGCATCATGCCGATGCTGTTGCGGGCGCCGGCGCCGGGGCCGCGAGCGAAGACCAGCGGCAGGTGGCCCATGACGGTGGCGGCCGTGGTCATGAGGATGGGCCGCAGACGGGTGCCGGCGGCCTCGATGACGGCATGCAGCTTGTCCTTGCCCTGCTGCTGCAGGTTGTTGGCGAACTCCACGATCAGGATGCCGTTCTTCGACACCAGCCCGACCAGCGTGATCAGGCCGATCTGGCTGTACACGTTCAGGGTCGTGAGCCCGAGGAACGAGAACAGCAGAGAGCCGGAAAGCGCCAGGGGCACGGAGCCGGCCAGAATGATGAGCGGGTCGCGGAAGCTCTCGAACTGCGCCGCCAGCACCAGATAGATCAGGATGCCGGAGAGCAGGAAGGTACCGAAGAACTTCCCTCCCTCGGTGCGCAACTGGCGGGACTCACCGGCGTAGTCCACGGTGAAGCCCTGGCCGGGAGGCAGGAGCTTCGCGGCCTCACCTTCGAGAAAGCGCAGGGCGGTATCGAGCGAGACGTTGGGCGGAATGACGCCCTGGATACGCACCGCGTTCAACTGCTGGAAGCGCTTGAGCTCGCGCGGCTCGGTGGTGGTCTTCAGGCCGGCGAAGGTGGAGAGCGGCACCAGCCTGCCGCCGGCGCCGGTGACGTAGATGTCCTTGAGCTGCTCTGGAGTCAGGCGCTGGGAACGCTCGATCTGGGGAATGACCTTGTAGCTGCGGCCCTGCACGCTGAAGCGGTTGACGTAATCCCCGCCCAGCATGGTGGACAGGTCCTGTCCGGCCTGGGAGAGGTCGACGCCCTGGGCGCGCAGCTTGTCGCGGTCGAAGACGACTTCGGCTTGCGGCTGGTCAAACTTCAGGTCGGAGTCGGCGAACATGAAGATGCCGCTGGTGAAGGCCTTGCCGACCAGCTGGTTGGCGATCTCATTGAGACGTTCGGGCTCGGCCGTCGAAGAGATCACGAAATCCACCGGAAAGTCGCCGCCCCCGGGGAGCGGCGGTGGGACCAGGGAGATGACGCGCACGCCGGGGATCTTCGAGAGTTTGCCGGCAGCTTCGAGCTGGAGCTGCTCGGTGTTCCGCTTTCGCTGCTCCCAGGGCTTGGTGACCATGCCGCCGAAACCCCCGTTGGGCGCGGTGATCTGGAAGATGCTCTGGGCTTCGGGGAAGGAGTGATAGACGTCGTACACCTGCGAGGCGAAGAGCTTGGTCTGGTCGAGCGTGGAGTT
>DATKKJ010000092.1 GCA_035543055.1 Terriglobales bacterium
AGCCCCACGCTAGTGGGGCGATGTTGGCGACGCGTTCCGGGAACACCTTCTTCAGCGCCGCCTCCGCCGCAAAGAATCCGCACATTCCATGCACCCCGCCGCCCGGGGGCGTGGACGCTGAGCACATGTAGACCCCTTCCAGCGGTGTCGCGTACAGCTTGTGCGTGGGGCGCACGAAGAGCTGTGGGAACACCGGACTGCCGGCGTTGATGTCGCCGCCCACCAGGTTGGCGTTGCGGCTCTCCAGTTGCGCCGGGTCCATCACCGAGCGCCCGATGATCCGCTGGCGGAACCCGGGAGCGAAGCGCTCGATCTGCGCCTCGACCCGCTCCGCCATTTCCACGGTGCAGCCGTTGGGGACGTGGGCATAGCCCCAGAGAACATGCTTGCCTGAGGGCGAACGCGTCGCGTCGAACAGGCTGGGCTGGGCCAGGATGACGAACGGCTTCTCCGGCGCCCGCCCGCGCCACGCCTGCCATTCCGCTTGCGCCATCTCCTTCAGCGTCCCGCCGACGTGGATGGTCCCCGCCCGGCGGCACGCTTCTGCTTTCCACGGTACCGGCCCGTCCAGCGCCCAGTCCATCTTGAAGGCCGCGATCCCGTAGCGGTAGCGCTTGAGCATCCGGCGATAGAGATACGGCAGCTTCTCGCCCGCGATCTTCAAGAGCTGCCGCGGCGTCAGGTCACACAGCACCGCCTTGGCGGGCGGCAACTCACCCAGCGAATCGACGCGCGTGCCGGTCACGACCTTGCCGCCCAGCGACCGGAGATACGACGCCAGCGCGTCGCTGATCTTCTGCGCCCCACCTTTGGCGAACGGCCAGCCCACAGCGTGCCCGGAGGCGCACAACACCATCCCGAAGGCAGCGGTGAAGGTCTTGTGCAGCGGCAGCATGGAGTGGGCCGCGTTGCCGGCGAAGAAGGCGCGCGCCGGCTCGCCGCTGAAGTCGGCCCGCGCCAGGGTCTCCGCCGGCCAGAAGGCGCTGCTGCCGAACTGCATCGCACTCAGCCAGTGCCGCGGTAAGCGCGGCGGCGCCAGCACATCGTCGAGCAGTTCCTGCCACTCCGCCGCCAGCGGTCCCACCAGCCGCTTGTAGGCGCGAGCATCGTCGCCCAGCCCGCGCCCGGTGTCCTCGACCGTGCCCTCCAGCACCGCTGCCGTGCCGTCGTCGAATGGATGCACCACCGCCGCCGCCGGCGTCACCCACTCCAGGCCGTGCTCGCGCAGAGGCAGCGAGCGGAAGAACGGGGAGCTAATGCCCAGCGGGTACACCGCCGAGAACAGGTCGTGCTGGAACCCCGGCAGGGTGAGCTCGCCGCTGCGGGCGCCGCCCCCGATCTGCTCCTCGGCCTCCACCACCACGACCGAACAACCGGCCCGCGCCATGGTGATGGCGGCCGCCAGCCCGTTAGGCCCGCTGCCCACCACCACTACCTCGGCGTCGGGGATCTCTGCCGCCTTGGCGATCTTCACGTCGCGATTCTACATGGGGGTGTGGCCCGGCCGTGCCGGCCGGGCAGCGCGGGCGGCACGCCCGCGCCACACAATAAGAAAGGGCGACCCTTTTCGGATCGCCCTCGCTGACTCCTGACTCCTACGCAGGAGAAGGCCTCTCCCCCGGCACGATGCCCGGCTGGCGCTCGCCCGTAGGCTTGAGCACCTGCTGCGTGGCTTCGTCACTCGGGGCCGGCGCGGTGGGCTTGGTCGGCAGGTCCTTGCCCTCGATCACCATCTTGATCTCGTTGGCGTCGAGCACCTCGCGCTCCAGCAGCGCCTGGGCCAGCATCTCCAGCTTCTCCCGGTTGTTCTCCAGGATGGCCCTGGCCGCGCTGTAGCCCTGGTCCACCAGCCGCCGGACCTCCTGGTCGATCTTGACCGCCGTAGCCTCGCTGAAGTCGCGGTGCTGCGCGATCTCGCGCCCCAGGAAGATCTGCTCTTCCTTCTTGCCGAAGGTGATGGGGCCCAGGTCGCTCATGCCCCACTCGCAGACCATCTTGCGGGCCAGGTCGCTGGCCTGCTCGATGTCGTTGCCCGCGCCGGTGGTCATCTGCTCCAGGAACAGCTCCTCGGCCACGCGCCCGCCCATCATGATGGCGATGCGCGTCTCCAGGTACTCGCGGCTGTAGGTGTGCTTGTCGTCGATCGGCAACTGCATGGTCACGCCCAGGGCCATGCCGCGCGGGATGATGGTGACCTTGTGCAGCGGGTCGCTGTGCTTCATCATGGCCGCGACCAGCGCGTGCCCCGCCTCGTGATAGGCGGTCATGCGCTTCTCTTCCTCGGACAGGATCATGGACTTGCGCTCCGCGCCCATGAGCACCTTGTCCTTGGCCAGCTCAAAGTCGTACATGGTCACGGTCTTGCGGTTCTGCCGGGCGGCGTTCAGGGCCGCTTCGTTGACCAGGTTGGCCAGGTCGGCGCCCGAGAACCCCGGGGTGCCGCGCGCCAGCACCGACAGATCGACGTCGTCGTTGAGCGGGATCTTGCGGGTGTGCACGCGCAGGATCTCTTCTCGTCCGCGCACATCGGGCCGCGCTACGACTACCCGCCGGTCGAATCGGCCGGGACGCAACAGCGCCGGGTCGAGCACGTCGGGACGGTTGGTCGCGGCGATCAGGATGACGCCTTCGTTGGATTCGAAGCCGTCCATCTCCACCAGCAGCTGGTTCAGGGTCTGCTCGCGCTCGTCGTGACCGCCGCCCAGGCCGGCCCCGCGATGGCGTCCCACCGCGTCGATCTCGTCGATGAAGATGATGCAGGGGGCGTTCTTCTTGCCCTGCTCGAACAGGTCGCGCACCCGGCTGGCGCCCACGCCCACGAACATCTCCACGAAGTCCGAGCCGGAGATGGAGAAGAAGGGCACGTTGGCCTCGCCGGCTACCGCCCGCGCAAGCAGGGTCTTGCCGGTTCCCGGGGGCCCGACCAGCAACACGCCCTTGGGGATGCGTCCGCCCAGTTTCTGGAACTTCTGCGCCTCGCGCAGGAACTCGATGATCTCCCGCAGCTCTTCCTTGGCCTCATCCACGCCCGCCACGTCCTTGAACGTGACTTTCTTCTGCTGCATGGAGAGCAGCCGCGCCCGGCTCTTGCCGAACGACAGCGCCTTCGACCCGCCGGTCTGCATCTGGCGGATCATGATGAACCACAGCGCTCCGAACAGGATCAGGGGGGAGAGCTGCAGCAGCCAGCTCGGCCAGCTGCCCGCCGACGCGTCCTTCACGTTGATGTTCACGCCCTTGTCGCGCAGCGCCTTGATCAGGTCAGGATCGTTCTGCGGCAGGGTGGTGTGGAATGTGCCTTTGTCGTTGCGGTTCTTGCCCCGCAGATCGGTGCTCTGGACCGTGACCTCGGACACGTTGCCCTGGTCCACGCGCGAGCGGAACTCCGAGTAACTGATTTCCTGTTCTTTTTGGCCGCCGCCGCCGTTCTTCACCACTTGCCACAGCAGCACGCAGGACAGGACGATCACCAGCCAGAACACGATCGTCTTTACCGTCGAATTCACTGTTTCTCCTCTACTCCCTTAGACCCCGCAAACACAAAACCAGCACTCTCTTAGATGCCCGGCCGCCGGGCCATTCTTCTTTTAAAATTGTAAACCCTTTTCTGCGCGAAACGTTCTCCCCGGCGCCCCCGGCCGGTTACGAACGTGTGGAGGCTGTCATCGCCGGCCGCTGCGCGGTGCAGGCGATATAGGGCAGGTTCCGCCCCACTTGCGGCGCCCCCAGGCCGTACCCCACCACGTACGACTCGTCGATCAGGAACCCGAAATAATCCGGTTGCAGCGACACCCGGCGCTCCGACTGCTTGTCCAGGAAGGTCACCAGCTTCACCGACGCCGCCCCCCGGGCCAGCAGGTTCCGCATCAGGAACTCGCTCGTCACCCCGGACTGCACCAGGACTTCGATCAGCACCACGTGCTGCCCCTTCACGTCCAGTTCCGGCGTGAAGAAGATACTGACGGTATTCCCCTGTTCGTTCTGCTCCGGCTTGACGAACTGGCACACCACCGGCCCCTCCAAGGTCCGCACCAGGTCGGCGGCGAACATGAACCCGTTCTCCAGCACCGAGACCGCGAGGATGGTCTTCCCCTTGTAGTCTTCCGAGATCTGCCGCCCGAGTTCCTTCACCCGTTTCTGGATCTGCTCGGTGGTGACCAGGATCTTCAGGTTCGACCGGAAATCGTCGGCCTGGCTTTCTGGTGTTGTCATGGGTTGTCCTGTGCGGGCGTGATCTCTTCGATCACCACCGCCTCCCTGCATTCCGGCCCGGCGGCGAACTCCCGCCCCGGCGCCAGCCCTCGGACCCATACGATGGTTCCCCGGCTGACCGCCACTGGCCACCTTTTCCGCTCCCCCTCCGGCACACGCTTCGCCTGCAGCAACTCCTTTACTTTCTTCGCTGACTTCGTGTGTGCCGGCCAGAAGCGGTCGCCCGCGCGCCAGTTGCGAATCGTCAGCTCCGGCGCGAGTTTCTTCCGGTCCAAGGCTTGGGCGCGATTATACCCCGGCCGGTTCTCCCGATTGCCCGCCAATAACGCCTTGACCACCGTTCCTAACTCGGGAACCCGTACCTCACCAGGTACCGGCAGGGCATGTTCGAAGTCCGCCGGCGGTGGCGGGCTGCCCCGCTCCAGCCACAGCCCATCCAGCCCCAACCGGGCCACCCAGCCACCGCTCAGCTCGATCTCCCGGCCCGCCCCCCCAGCGACGAACCTCCTGATTTTCTCCACTTCGCGGAACTCGAGGCGAGCCCCCACCTGCCGCCCGACCTCCCGCAGGACCCGGCGCTGCACCGCCAACGGCCAACTCAGC
>DATKKJ010000093.1 GCA_035543055.1 Terriglobales bacterium
AAATGGGCGCGGCGTACGCGCTTCAGGACGCGCAGCCAGCATAAAGCGGCGAAGCCCACCACCGCCACTACGAACTCGCGATTGCATAGCAAGCCCGACCGGACAGAGACGGCGCAATCGTTGCCCTCAACGATCGTCCCAGCGGCGACTGCAATCCCAGTCACGATAACCGCGAACTCAGCCAGCCGGACCAGCGCCAACCTCGCCGTCCTGGGGAACAGCAGGGCCAGGTTCTTGGTCCAGCCCTCCACCAGAGAGCGCGTGTCGCGATACATGCGGGTCCTAACCAGGCCCCTGCCATGACGCAGCCGAATGCGATTCCCGGGTGCTTTGACCCGTTTCGCCAGCTCTAGATCCTCGAGGAGGCTTGCGGATACCGCCTGGTGGCCTCCGACCGCGTCATAGGCGACCCGCGAGATCAGCAAGTACTGCCCGTTGGCCGCAGCGATGGGCGATGCCGGATCGCAGACCAGTCGCGGCGGATAGGTCGCAGCAAGCTCGGCGAAGATGGCGGGCATCGCCGCCCATTGCAGGAGTCCGCGAACCTGCTGCTCGGGAGAGTAAGACAGCAGCGCCACGCGTTCGTCCTCCGCCTCCTGCAAACTCCGGCACAAGGATCCCGGGAGATGGACTGTGTCGGCATCGGTGAAAAGCAGCCACTCGCCACGCGCGATCTGGGCCCCAGCCCACGCCGCGTTGCACTTCCCCGACCAGCCGCTCGGAAGTTCACCGGTCGAGACCACCTTCACGCCCGGGAACGATCCTGCCAGGCGGCGAGTGGAATCCGTGGACTGATCGTCCACCACGATGATCTCGTGTTCTACGCCACTCTGCGCCGCGATGGACCGCAGGCACGCACCCAGGGAGGCCTCTTCGTTGCGCGCCGGGACGATCACCGAGACGCGTGGCAGCCTCGAATGACGCGGCTCCGCAACCACTGGCGATTCTGGCGACATAGGCAGAATCCCTTTATTATAGCGAGGTGCGACGTGCTCTCCTGTTCCTGTGCCTGTTCACGCTGCTGGCAGGATGCAGCCGCGGCCCCAAGCCGCCCTTGATCGGCAATCTGGCTCCGGATTTCACCGTGACCGACGCCGACCGCACCGTGGCGCTCAAAGAGCTCAGGGGGAAAGTGGTGGTGCTGAATTTCTGGGCTACCTGGTGCCCGCCCTGCGTCGACGAGATGCCGTCGCTGGTGCAGATGCAGAAGCAGTTGAAGGAGCGCGGGGTCACAGTGCTGGCGGTGAGCCTGGACGACGATGCCCGGCAATACCACACCTTCCTGGAAAAGAACAAAGTGGACCTGCTCACGGTCCGCGACCCGCGGCAGAAGAGCAACGAGCTTTACGGCACCTTCAAGTTCCCCGAGACCTACATCATCGACCGCCAGGGCGTACTGCGCCGGAAATTCATCGGGCCGGTGGATTGGACCAAGCCTGACGTTCTGGACTACCTCCAGAAGCTCTGATCAGAGCTGCACATTCCGCAAGCGCAACGAATTGGTGATGACCGAGACTGAGCTGAAACTCATCGCGGCAGCAGCGATGACCGGGCTGAGCAGCAGCCCGAAGAACGGATAGAGCACGCCTGCGGCGATGGGGACGCCGAGTGAGTTGTAGATAAAAGCAAAGAACAGGTTCTGGCGGATGTTGCGCATGGTGGCTTGGCTCAAGCGGCGGGAGCGCACGATGCCGCGCAAATCTCCCTTGACCAGGGTGACCCCTCCGCTTTCCATGGCCACATCCGTGCCCGTGCCCATGGCGATTCCGACGTCAGCCTGGGCCAAGGCGGGAGCGTCGTTGATGCCATCGCCCGCCATGGCGATGATCCGTCCGTCCGCCTGGAGCTTCTTCACCACTTCCGCCTTGTGATCGGGCAGGACCTCGGCCTGGAAGTCGTCGATGCCCAGCTTTCCGGCAACAGCGGCCGCGGCGGTGCGGTTGTCACCGGTCAGCATCACCACCCGGACGCCGGCGTCGCGCAGCGCGCGCACCGCTTCCACACTGGAAGCCTTGATCGGGTCGCTGACACTCACCAGACCCGCAGGCCTGCGGTCCACCGCGACCAGCATGACGGTCTGCCCCTCCTGCCGGAGTTGTTCGGTGCGTACCGCCAGCTCCGCGGCGTCAATGCCGAGTTCAGCCAAGAGTGCCTGGCTGCCAATGGCCACTTCGCGCCCGTTGACGTGGCCGACAACCCCTTTGCCGGTGACGGAGCGGAAATCTGACGCAGTGAGGGATTCCGCGCCCCGCTCCTTCGCTCCCGCCACGATGGCAGCCGCCAGAGGGTGCTCGCTGGCCTTCTCCACGGCCGCGACCAGGGCGAGCAATTCCCTTTCCTCCATGCCGCCCACCGTTACCACGTTGGTGAGGCGCGGCCTGCCTTCGCTGAGCGTGCCCGTCTTGTCCACCACCAGCGTGTCTACTTTCTCCAATGTCTCGAGCGCTTCGGCGCTGCGAATGAGAACGCCGGCGTGGGCGCCGCGTCCGGTGCCCACCATGATCGCCATCGGAGTAGCGAGGCCGAGGGCGCAGGGGCAGGCGATGATCAGCACCGCGACCGCATTCACCAGCGCATGGGCAAGCCGCGGCTCCGGGCCGACGCTGGCCCACACGATGAAGGTCACGACGGCAACTGCCAGCACCGCGGGGACGAAGATGGCGGCGACCTTGTCGGCAAGCCGCTGGATGGGGGCGCGGCTGCGCTGGGCTTCGGCCACCATGCGAACGATCTGCGCCAGCAGAGTCCCACTGCCGACGCGCTCAGCCCGCATCACCAAAGATCCGGTCCCGTTCACGGTCGCCCCGATGACCCGAGTACCCGGGCCCTTCTCGACGGGGAGGGATTCGCCGGTAACCATGGACTCATCCACCGCGCTGCTTCCCTGCAGTACCACGCCGTCCACCGGCGCCTTCTCGCCAGGGCGGACGCGCAGGCGGTCACCGGGGTGCACGCGGTCGAGCGGGACGTCGTGCTCAGTGCCGTCGGCTTCGATCCGCCGGGCCAGCTTGGGGGAGAGGTCGAGCAGTGCCCGGATGGCGGCGCCGGTGCGGCTCCGGGCCCTGAGCTCCAGCACTTGCCCAAGAAGGACTAGCACGACGATCGCCGCCGCGGCTTCGTAATAGACCTCGGGGGCGCCGCCGTGGCCGCGGAACTGCTCTGGCAGAGCCCCGGGGAACAAGGTCGCGACCAGGCTGTAGGCGTAGGCGACGCCGGTGCCCATGCCGATGAGCGTGAACATGTTCAGATGGCGTGTTCGAAGCGACAGCCACGCCCGCTCGAAGAATGGCCATCCGCCCCATACGACGATGGGCGAGGCCAGCAGGAGCTGGAGCCAGGGCATCAGGCGCGGGGAAATGGCGTGCGGCGCGAAGTACATCACGCCCATGGCGAGCACCAGCAACGGAACCAGCAGGACCGCGCCTACCCAGAAACGCCGGGTCATGCTCTTCAGCTCGGGATCTTCCGGCGTCGCCGCCGCTACCGTGCGCGGCTCCAGCGTCATGCCGCAGATCGGGCAGGCGCCCGGCTCGGCACGCACGATCTCCGGATGCATCGGGCAGGTGTACTCGGTCCGGGTTGCGGCCTGTAGTGTCTCCGGCTCCAGCGCCATCCCGCAGATGGGGCATGGAGCCGGCCTGTCCGCCCGCACCTCCGGGTCCATGGGACAGACCCAGACAGTGCCTGATTGTGTGGCGCGGCCGCCTCCCGCGGGCGGCTTGGAGATCCCGACCAATGGCGCCGTTGCTTTCTTCAGATACTTCTGCGGGACGGCCTGGAACTTGGTAGCGCAGCCGGAGCAGCAGAAAAAGTAGGCCTTGCCGGCGTGCTCGACTTTCGCTTTTGCCGTCGCCGGATCCACGGTCATGCCGCAGACCGGGTCGATCTCTCCCGTGGGGGCCGGCGGCGACTGCCCGACGATCTTAAAGGGGTCCATGCATCTACCTCGAGAACCGCGAGAACAGTTCGACCAGTTCGTCGTACATTGCTTCGGCGCGCTGCGGCGAGTCCTTGATGGCGGCGGTGGCGCAATTGCGGAGGTGGTTGCGCAACAACTCGCGTCCGACGTTGCGCAGGGCCTCGTTCACCGCGGAAAGCTGCACCAGGATGTCGGCACAATAGCGGCCCTCTTCGACCATGCGCTGCAACCCACGCACCTGACCCTCGATCCGGCGCAAGCGGTTGAGGTTGGCCGCGCGGATCTCCGGGTCCACGGCCACCGCTTTGCGGGCATGTGGGTCCGGCGGGCACGCGCAGGCAGCTTCGCGACCGGAGGCGGAGGTCTGGTTTCGTCTTGCCATGGCTCCCAGTATATACCCCATGGGGGTATATGGCAAGCCAGAGCACTTACCGGATCGAACCCTTCGCGGTATATTGTCCGGCAGCAATCATTAGGAAGGCACCATGACCGCTCTCGATGTGGTGTTCCGCTACGGCGCCACGCCCGGCGAGGCCGAGATCCGGGCCATCGCTCCTTTGCGGGATGTCTACGGCATTCGCCGCGTCCGATTCGACGAGAAGGAACGGACGATCCACGTGGAGTACGACGCCAGCCGCCTCAACGAAGATACGGTGGCCGCTCTCTTGCGACGCGCCGGCATCGATTTGCGTGAGCGGGTGGTGCCCGTCTAGGAGCGCCCATCCCGCGCCCCAATAAGAAAGCAACAGGGCCTCTTCTCACCCGCTCTGGCCAACGGATAAGAAGCGCCCTGTTGCGCGCCACTTCGTCTGGTTTCTCCTATAGCAGCCCCATTGCCAAGCCAAGGCCGTTCAAAACAAAGACGTTAGGAGAGCACTGGACGAATCCAAGAGGCAGCTTTTGCGCACCGCGGGAAAGTTTTACTTCACCGTCTTTGCGGCATCGGAAAAGTCAACGGCACGGCCGGAGCCGTGCCGCTGCAACGGGATCTCTGGATCAGCGCGCCGTCTTTTGCACTCCGAACTCGCGAGCCCGGCGCAAGTACTCGTCGGCCGCCTTGTCGTCACCCTCGGCACGTTTCAGCAGGGCCATGTGATACAGGCTGCTCACTTCCCCGACCGCCTCCTCCTGGCTGCGCTCGAAGGCGCGCTCCGCCGCCTCGATGTCCCCGCGCCGCTCGTGGATCACGCCCATGTGATAGTGCGCCATCAGGTAGTCGGGCGTGAGCATCACGGCCTGCTCGAATTCCCGCAAGGCCTCATCCAGGTCCCCGGCATGGAAGAGGGCGATGGCCAGGCGGTAGTGGGCGGCATTGCTGTGAGGATCGGCGGCCAGGCACCGGCGGTAGGCTTCGACCGCAGCGGGCATGTCGCCACGATGGTAGTGCGCCACTCCCAGGTCATACCAGGCTCGCGCGAAGCGAGGAGCCTTGGCCAAGGCCCGCTCATAGTGCTTCACCGCCACCTCCAGGACCCCTTGGCGGAACAGCAGGGCGCCCAGCAGATGATTCGCCAAGACATGCTCCGGCTCCGCTTCCAGCATGCGTTCCAATTCGCGGCGTGCCTGTTCGCGGTCTCCCTCCTGCTCGTGCACCAGGGCCAGCAGGAGCCGCTGGTCGATGTACGCGTCGCGCAGAAAGGCGCCGCATTCGGCGCAGAACTTGTCGCTGGGCTGGAACTCGTGTCCGCAGCGGATGCATCGGATGCTGCCGGGGGTGCTCATGGGCGGACCTCCTTGACCTCCTCCATTGCACGCCGCTTTCGACCGCCCCTCAGTGATTGCTATCACCCGCTATGGTGACCCTTGCACATCCGGGCGCCGCCAGGCTTGCATTGGAGGCCGAAGCTGCACTAATCTTCCGCGCCAACCAGCCCGGGGGAACCGCATGGACCTTGAGATCCAGATCCGCGAACAGGAGGGCGTGACCGTCGTCGCCTGCCTGGGCAAGCTGATCCTGAGCGAGGAGACTACCCAGTTCGGCAACCAGGTACGCACCTTGTTGGATCAGAAGCCGGTGATCGTCATGGATCTGAGTGGCCTGTCCTACGCCGACAGCAGCGGCATCGGCACCCTGATGGGCCTGTTCGTGGCCGCCCGCGCCCGCAGCGGCGAGATCAAGTTCGCCCAGCCTTCCGACCGCATCGCCAAGGTGCTCAAATCCATGCAACTGGTGGGCGTGATGGGGATGTATCCCCACGTGGACGATGCCGTGCGCTCCCTGAAGACCGGTGCCGCCGGCGCCGGCCCTTTCTGACCGCCACGCTCGTGGTGCGATACAGGCTCGCAGATAGCGGCGACATCCCCGCCATGGCCCGCCTGCGGGCGGCAACCTGGGGTGACGAGGAGTATTGGAAACCCCGGATTGCCGGCTACATGAGCGGCCAGCACGACCCCCGTCAGGCGCTGAAGCCGCGTGTTGCCTACGTCGCGACCGATGGCGGGACCGTGGTCGGCCTCATCGCCGGGCACCTGACGCGCCGCTACGGCTGCGACGGCGAATTGCAATGGATCGATGTCGCGCCCGAACACCGTGGCCAAGGCGTGGCGTCAGGACTGCTCTGCGAGTTAGCGGCCTGGTTCGTTCAGCAGGGGGCGCTGCGCGTCTGCGTGGACGTCGAACCGGGGAACCTGGTCGCTCACCGCTTCTACCACCGGCACGGCGCTGTGGTGCTGAAGCCTTCCTGGCTGGTGTGGGAAGACATCCGCGAAGTCCTAAAGAAGCACAACCTGAATGGCGCGCCCTGAGAGATTCGAACTCCCGACCTTCTGGTTCGTAGCCAGACGCTCTATCCAACTGAGCTAAGGGCGCGCGGCGCGAGAACAGCGGAGAATCTGATTATAGCGGAAGCGCTGAGACCGCGAAAGCTCGGTCCCTTCGCAGATGTCGCGGGGAATCATCCCGCCGCGTTGAGAAGTTCGCATCTCTTTTTCTTTGCCGTAGAATCGGGCGGCCATGCGGCGCGTCCTCATCGCCACCTCGAACCCCGGCAAGCTACGGGACTTTGCCGGAGCTGCCGCCGTTCATGGGATCGAGGTGCAGGGCGTGCCCGGCTTCGCTTCCCTGCCCCAGGTCCGCGAGGATGGCGCCACCTTCGAGGCCAACGCCCGCAAGAAGGCGGAGCACTACAGCCGGCTGGTTCCGGGCGAGATCGTCTTGGCGGATGATTCCGGCCTGGAAGTCGAAGCCCTGGATGGAGCGCCGGGCGTCCATTCGGCGAGGTACGCCGCGACCGCACCGTTGGGGAATTCCGATGATGCCGCCAACAATGCCCGCCTGTTGCGCGAGCTGGGTGCAGCATCGGAGCAGCGGCGACGTGCCCGCTTCGTCTGCGTCATCGCAGCCGCCCGGGACGGCCGCACGTTGGGGACCTTCCGCGGAGCCGCCGAAGGGCGCATCCTTCCGGCGCCGCGGGGCTTCCGCGGGTTCGGCTACGATCCGCTGTTCTTCTTCCCTCCCCTGGCGCGCACCTTCGGAGAGCTTACGGCGGAAGAAAAAGCCCGGGTCAGCCACCGGGGGGAGGCGTTCCGGAAGTTTCTGGGATGGTTTGAAAGAGATCCTTCGCTGCACTCAGAATGACGGCAGCGGGCTCCCGCTTCGCGCACGCCCGGGAAGATCTTTCGCTCCGCTCAGGATGATGCCTGCGGGCTCCCGCTCGGCACGCCTCGCTCACGCCCGCAAAGTGGCATCACTTGAAGCACTTGGCCAGCGAGGCGGCGATGGTGACCAGTTTCTGCAGGTCGGCCGGCGTGAAATCGCCGCCCGCTTCCGGCGCCGTCTTGCCCTTGCGCGACACCTCGATGACGCCCAGCACCCCCGCCGGCCCCATCACCGGCACGCTCATCATCTTCTGGATGACGTGGATAAGCTTCTCCTCGGGACTCGGGTGCCCGGCCACCTTGGGCTTTCCCGCCAGCTCCACCGACTCGAAGACGCTGGCGTGCTTGGACTGGGCGAAGTTGTTGACGATCTCGGCGCGCTTGGTGGTGGCGGTGCGGGCCGCCAGCGCGGTCGAGGTGTTGATCGGGATGGAGCCGACCGTGGCCAGCTTGGGAGGGTAGATGAACGACAGCATCTGCTTCTCGAGGCGCAGGATCCCGACTTCGTCCTCCTTGACCCCGAAGGTCTTGGCGATCTCGGCGGCGACCCGCCCTCCGTTCTTGGGGTTCAGGCCTTCGCCTTCGATCTCGTTCGCCAGTTGCGCGAATGCAATGACGGGTGTTGCCATGTTGCGGTCCCCTCCTGGTCTTGCGGGGAAGCTGGCTGCCGCGACATTATATCCGGCGGGGGCCGGGGGGCAAGCCGGGCGGCCTCGAAAAGCCCGTACTCCGGTCTGTGATGTCCATCACATAGCTAGGTTCGGAAACGATTGACTTCGCTTCCGGCGGAAAACATAATTCAAGGTTGGTGTCCTGCTCTTTTCATCTTCAGGAGTGATCTTACCGATGGCTTCTTCCGTTCCTAGCTCAGTACCCGCTGCCGTCCCCCAGGTCCGCTCTGGCGTCGCGCCGTTGCGTGCCGGAGAAGGTATCTCCTTCGTCCTGCGGCGATTGCACTCCTTGAGCGGCATCGTGCCGGTAGGCGCCTTCCTGGTTGAACATTTCATCAGCAACGCCTTCGCGACCAACGGCGTGGCCGCCTACACCGCGCAGGTCAAGTTCCTCACCAACCTGCCGTTCGCCAAGCTGCTGGAGGTGTTCGGCATCTACATCCCCATCGCCTTCCACGGCCTGTACGGGATCTACATCTGGTGGCGGGGCGAATCGAACGCCACCGACTACCCCTACGCCAACAACTGGCTGTACCTGGTTCAGCGCTGGACCGGCATTATCGCCTTCGCCTACATCCTCTACCACACGTACACCATGCGCTTCACCGGGGCGCACCTGTTCGGCAATCCCGGGGCGGCGTTCGGCAAGGTGCAACTGGAGCTCTCCGAAGGCTGGCCGGTGTACGCCTATATCGTGGGGATCGTGACCGCCTCCTGGCACTTCGGGTACGGCATTTTCCTGTTCTGCGCCAAGTGGGGCATCGTGGTCGGTGACCAGGCGCGCAAGCGTTTCAGCGCGCTCTGCATCGCCATCGGGGTGCTGTTCGCGGTGGTGGGACTTTATACCCTGCGGGCGTTCCTGGTGACCCCGACCCAGCCCATCCCCGAGCCGGGTTCCAAGCAGGTCGAATCGCAAGTTTACAGATAAAAGGAGCCGGGTCCTCCCGGAGCACTCATACATGGCGAAGATTCCTAACGTAATCGTGATCGGCGGCGGGCTGGCAGGCTTGTCGGCGGTGATCAAGATCGCGGAGATGGGCGGGCACGCGGACCTGTTCTCCATCGTGCCGGTGAAGCGTTCCCATTCGGTGTGCGCCCAGGGCGGCATCAACGCGGCCAAGAACCTGAAGGGCGAGGGCGACTCGACTTGGATCCACACCGACGACACCGTCTACGGCGGCGATTTCCTGGCCAACCAGCCGCCGGTCAAAGCCATGTGCGAGATGGCGCCGGCCATCATCGACCTGCTCGACCGCATGGGCGTCACCTTCAACCGCACTGCCGAAGGCCTGCTGGACTTCCGGCGTTTCGGCGGCACGCTGTTCAACCGTACCGCGTTCGCCGGGGCCACCACCGGCCAACAACTCCTGTATGCGCTCGATGAGCAGGTGCGGCGCTACGAGGCCGAAGGCAAGGTCACGAAATACGAAGGCTGGGAATTCCTGTCGGCGGTGCTCGACAACCAGCGCATCTGCCGCGGCATCTGCGCCATGGACTTGCGCTCCATGGAGGTCCGCACCTTCCCCGCCGACGCCATCATCGTCTGCACCGGCGGCATCGGAGCCATCTACGGCAAGTCCACAAATTCCGTGGTGTGCACCGGATCGGCCCAGTCGGCTCTCTACCAGCAGGGTTGTTACTACGCCAACGGCGAGTTCATCCAGGTGCATCCGACCTGCGTGCCGGGCGAGGACAAGTTGCGGCTGATGTCGGAGTCCGCGCGCGGCGAGGGCGGCCGGGTGTGGGTTCCCAAGCAGCCGGGCGACAAGCGTGATCCCAAGTCCATCCCGCAGAACGAGCGCTGGTACTTCCTCGAGGAGTGGTATCCGAAGTACGGCAACCTGGTGCCCCGCGACATCGCCACCCGCGCCATCCATAAGGTCGTGTACGAACACGGCCTCGGCATCGATGGCTCGCCGATGGTTTACCTCGACCTGACCCACATTGATCGCAAGATCCTGGACAAGAAACTGGAAGGCATTCTCGAGATCTACGAGAAGTTTGTGGGCGACGATCCGCGCGACGTCCCCATGAAGATCTTCCCCGGCATGCACTACACCATGGGGGGCATGTGGGTGGACTTCAATCAGCAAACCAACCTCCAGGGCATTTACTCCGCCGGCGAGTGCGATTACTCGATCCACGGCGCCAACCGTCTGGGCGCGAATTCCCTGGTGTCGTGCATCTACGGCGGATTCATCGCCGGGCCGCAGACCATCAAGTACGCCAAGAGCCTGGCCGAGGCCAAGAGCAACGGCCACTTCGAAGCGGAGACGAAGCGGCAGGAAGAGATCAACGCCCGCCTGATGTCGAACCAGGGGAACGAAAACCCGTTCCGGTTGTGGCGCGAGCTGGGCGACATCATGACCAAGAACGCCACCGTCATCCGCTACAACAAGAACCTGAAAGAGACCGACGCCAAGCTGGTGGAGCTGCTGGAGCGCTACCGCCACGTGAACCTGAGCGACCGCAGCCAGTGGGCCAACACGTCGTTCGTATTCGCCCGGCAGCTCTACAACATGCTGCAACTGGGGCGCGTGATCGTGCAGGGTGCGGCCATGCGCGACGAGTCGCGCGGGGCGCATTACAAACCGGATTTCCCGGAGCGCGACGACAAGAACTGGCTGAAGACGACCAAGGCCACGTTCGCGCCCGACGCCGATGAGCCCCGGTTCGAGTTCGAGCCGGTGGACACGAGTCTGATCCCGCCGCGGCCACGCCGATACGACGCCACGGCGTAGTTGTGTCAGGTATTAAGGATTGATACCAACAAGAAGAAGTCATAAGAGAGTTATGACTAACAATAAAGTCGTCTTACTAAAGATCAAGCGCCAGAACGATCCCGACAGCAGTCCCTACTGGGAAGAGTTCGAGCTGCCGTGGAAGCCGGGGATGAACGTGATCTCCTGCTTCATGGACATCGCCGCCAACCCGGTCAACCGCCAGGGCAAGGCGACCACCCCCATCCAGTACGATTCCAACTGCCTGGAAGAGGTGTGCGGCTCGTGCGCCATGCGCATCAACGGCAAGGCGCGCATGGCCTGCTCCGCGCTGGTGGACCAGCTCGACTCGCCGATCACCATCGAGCCCTTCTCCAAGTTCCCGGTGGTACGCGACCTGGCGGTGGACCGCCAGGTGCTGTTCGAGAACCTGAAAAAGGTGAAAGCCTGGGTGCCAATCGACGGCAGCTACGACCTGGGCGCCGGCCCGCGCATGTCGCCGGAGACCCAGGAGGAGACCTACCCCTACTCCCGCTGCATCTCCTGCACCTGCTGCATGGAAGCCTGCCCGCAGTTCAACGAGAGCACGGGATTCGTGGGCGCGGCGACCATCGGGCAAGTGCGCCTCTTCAACATGCACCCCACGGGGGCCATGCTGAAGCGGGAGCGGCTGGCGGCGCTGATGGGTGACGGCGGCATCCACGAATGCGGCTACGCCCAGAACTGCGTCGAGGTCTGCCCCAAGGACATCCCCCTGACCCGCGCCATCTCCGATGTGGGACGGCAGGTGATGATCCAGGCCGTCGGTGACCTGTTCCGCAAGTGACGGCGCTTGGCGGGCGTGAGCGAGATCTGCGGGAGCCCGCTGCCGTCTGAGCGAAGCGAAGGATCAACCCCGGCCACGGAGCCCTGCTCCGTAGCCGGGTGTTACTGCTTCCAAATCCCATAGTTAAAGGGAAACTTTAGGTTCTGGCCCAGATGGCCATCGGTTTCGGCCCGATACACCACCGGACAGTACCCTTTTGTTACCTCCGGCCCTCTATTTCCATGGACCAAAATCCCGCTGCCCTGGTGTACACTGCACCCCAAGTTGGGCATCAAAATCCAAGTGTTTGGTTTCACCGGCCTGTGACCCTACGGATGCGGCACATCACGATCGTGGTCCTCTTGCTCGGCTTGGCCGCGCCGGCCTTCCCGTTGAACGCCCGCCGCACCAAGTACCGCAGCTCGCACAAGAGCCGAGCGGTGCGATGGAACCCGCTGTTGCGCGGCTCGCACGAATCCATGCTGCGGCAGAACGAAGAGATCGACCGCCTGGATCTGCCCCGCATCATGGACGACGACCAGCTCAACGAACTCATCGCCCGCAAGGACCTGGTTCCCATCGAAGAAGGTTCCGCCCTGAAGATCGCCCCCAACATCGAGGCCAACAAGCGCTACTGCCGCCCCTGGACCCGGGATTTCCTGGACGACATCTCGCAAGCCTATTACGAGCAGTTCCGCCAGCCGATCCAGGTGAACTCTGCGGTGCGCACGGTGGAACAGCAGCACCAGCTGCGGCGCCATAACCGGAATGCCGCCGCCGAGGTCGGGGAGATCACCTCCTCCCACCTGGGCGGGCTGACCGTCGACCTGAACAAGCGCGGCCTCACCCGCAAGCAGCGCCAGTGGATCTCCCAGTACGTCTACCGGATCCAGCAGGCAGGGATGGTGGAGGCGGTCGAAGAGCGCCGCCAGCCCGTGTTCCACATCATGGTCTACGACGGTTATACTGCTTGGCGCGAAGCCAACCGGATGGCCGACCAGTCGGGGACGAAGTAGCTTTTCCTCTGAGCTTTTCTCCTTGTCCTGAGCGAAGCGAAGGACCACTGCCCTGAACGGGAATCCAGGTGGCTCCAATCTGCCAGCATGAAAATCGCTCAGCTCACCGTTCTGTCCGTCCTTCTCTCTCTCGCGGCTAACGCTCAACCACAGCCGAAGAAGCCTGCACCCAAAACCTTCGATCCCCTGGCGCTGCACCGCTCGGCCATCGTCATCGACACCCACGCCGACACCACGCAGCGCATGCTGGACGAGGGCTATGACCTGGCGACGCCGGACCCCACCATCAACGTCAATCTTGAGAAGGCCAAGGCGGGGAATCTGGGGGCGGAGTTCTTCTCCATCTGGGTGGAGCCCAAGTACAAGGGCCAGTACGCACATCGCGCGCTGGACCTGATCGACGCGGTGTACCAGCAGGCGGCCAAGCACCCCGACCAGATGGTGATGGCGTTCTCGGCCGACGACATCGTGAAGGCCCGCAGCGGGCCCAGGAAGCGGCTGGCGGCCCTGCTGGGGGTGGAAGGCGGGCATGCGATCGAGAACGACCTGGGCGTGCTGCGCAGCTTCTACCGTCTGGGCGTCCGCTACATGACCCTGACCTGGTCGAACACCAATGAGTGGGCGGATTCCTCGGGCGACCTCGACAACAAGGAGGTCGAGCACCACAAGGGCATCACCGATTTCGGCGTGGAAGTGATCCGCGAAATGAACCGGTTGGGCATGATTGTGGACATTTCGCACGTCTCCGACCGCACCTTCTACCGCACCCTGGTGGTGAGCCGGGCGCCGGTCATTGCGTCGCACTCGGCGGCGCGAGCGTTTTCCCACCACCCGCGCAACATGACCGACGACATGCTGCGCGCCCTGGCCCGTAATGATGGCGTTTGCATGGTCAATTTCTTCTCCGCCTTCGTGGACGACGATTTCCGCAAGCTGTTGGAGGCGCGCCGGCACGAATCCGACGAAGCTGTGGCCAAGGCGCAAGAAGAGTACCGGAAGGCGCACAACGGACAGACGCCGCCGTACACCGTTGAGGAGCACGTGACCCGCGAATACGCCAAGAGGCTGCCGCGCCCGCCGTTGAAATCGCTGATCGACAACATCGACCACATCGCGCAGGTCGCGGGCTGGCAGCACGTGGGCCTGGGGTCGGATTTCGACGGGGTCTCCGGCATGCTGCCGGAGGGAATCGATTCGGCGGCCGACCTGCCCAAGATCACGATCGAGCTGGCCAAGCGCGGCTATACGGCGGAGCAGATCCGCGGCATCCTGGGCGAGAACTTCCTGCGCGTCTTCCGCAAGGTGGAGGCGGTCAGCCGCGAACTACAGAAAGAGAAGCCGCTGGGCACCGAGCCGCTCGGCGCCGGTGAGAATCGGTAGTCTGGCGCGGCCTGCGGAGGCCGCAGGCATTTATAATGCCCGGTCGCACAGGAGCCCCCATGCGCACTACTCTGATCGCATTCCTGCTCTGCACCTCTGTTGCCTTCGCCCAAACCGCCGCCAAGAAGCCCGCGGCTGCTCCCGCTTCCAAGCCTGCTGCCGGCACCGCAGAATCCGCGGGGAACCCCAAGGCGGTCTTCGACACCACCGCCGGCAAGCTCACCTGCACGCTCTTCCCCAAACAGGCGCCCGAGACGGTGGCCAACTTCATCGGCTTGGCCAAGGGCACCAAGGACTGGAAGAACCCGGTCTCCCACGCCACCAAGCACGGCGTGCCGTTGTACGACGGCACCATCTTCCACCGGGTGATCCCCAACTTCATGATCCAGGGCGGCGATCCGGCGGGAAACGGGACCGGCGACCCCGGCTATTCCTTCAAGGACGAGTTCAGCCCCGACCTGAAGTTCGACCGGCCCGGCCGCCTGGCGATGGCCAACTCCGGCCCCAACACCAACGGCTCGCAGTTCTTCATCACCGAGGTGCCGACCCCGCACCTCAACGGCAAGCACACGATCTTCGGACAGTGCGATGCGGCCAGCGTGGCCCTGGTGAAGCAGATCGCGCGCAAGCCGCGTGATCCGCGCAACGATCAACCGTTCACACCGGTGAAGATCAACCACGTCACCATCGTGCAGCCGGGCGAGGCGGCGCCGGCTGCCACCCCGGCCAAGAAGCCGGCAGCCAAGCCGTCCGCAGCTAAACCATAACCGCACGGCCGACGACCGAAGACCAACGACCGACGACAGAAAGGAACCTTATGGCACGCCAGCCCGGTACTTACGCCATCCTCGACACCACCGAAGGCCAGATCGTCTGCCGGCTCTTCGAGAAGGAAGCGCCCAAGACGGTCAAGAACTTCACCGACCTCGCCGAAGGCAAGCGGGAATGGACTCACCCGGTCACCCGCAAGAAGTCTTCCGACCGCCTCTACGACGGCACTATCTTCCACCGTGTCATCCCCAACTTCATGATCCAGGGCGGTGACCCGGCGGGCACCGGCTTCGGCGGACCCGGCTACCAGTTCGAGGACGAGACCAAGGGCTCGCCCTATCGCTTCGACAAGAAGGGCAAGCTGGCCATGGCCAACGCCGGCCCCAATACCAACGGCAGCCAGTTCTTCATCACCGTGGCTCCCACCGACTGGCTCACCGGCAACCACACCATCTTCGGCGAGGTGATCGAAGGACAAGACATCGTCGACAAGATCGCCAACGTCGCGCGCGGCCGCAACGACAAGCCCAACACGGACGTGAAGATCAGCTCGCTGAAGATCGAACGGGCCTGAACTGTCTTTCAGCCGCCCTCAGCAACAGAAACCCGCCTTACAGGCGGGTTTCTCTTGGTACTTGGTACTGAGTACTTGCTACTGCTTTACACCGCGATCACGTGCACCAGCTCCTCGACGGCGCCGGCGCTCTTCTTGAGGGCGGCCTCCTCTTCGGCCGTCAGCTTGATCTCGATGACGTCCTCGATGCCGCGCTCGCCCAGCTTGCAGGGCACGCCGACGAACAGGCCCTTGATCCCGTACTCGCCCTCCAGGTAGGCGGCGCAGGGCAGGATCTTCTTCTTGTCCTTGAGGATGGCCTCGACCATCTCGCAGACGGCCGCCGAGGGCGCGTAGTACGCCGAGCCGGTCTTGAGCAGCTTGACGATCTCGGCGCCACCGTCGCGGGTGCGCTGCACCAGGCGGTCGATGGTCGCCTTGTCCATCAGCTCGGTGATGGGGATGCCGGCGACCGTGGAATAGCGCGGCAGCGGCACCATGGTGTCGCCGTGTCCGCCCAGCACGAAGGCGGTCACGTTCTCCACCGAAACCTTCAATTCGGCGGCGATGAAGGCGCGGAAGCGCGACGAGTCCAGCACCCCGGCCATGCCGATCACCCGGTTGCGGGAGAAGCCGCTGAGCTTGTAGGCGGCCTGGGCCATCGCGTCCAGCGGGTTGGAGACGATGATGAGGATGCAGTTCGGAGAGTTGGCCACGACCTTGCCCACCACGTCCTGCATGATCTTGTAGTTGGTGTTGAGCAGGTCGTCGCGGCTCATCCCCGGCTTGCGCGGGATGCCGGCGGTGATGACGACGATGTCGGAATTCGCCGTGTCCTTGTAATCGTTGGTGCCGATGACGAAGGAATCCCGCTTTTCGATGGGCATGGCCTCGAGCAGGTCCAGGCCCTTGCCCTCGGGAATGCCTTCGAGGATGTCGATGAGGACGACGTCGCCCAGTTCCTTGGAAGCGATCCAGTGTGCCGCGGTCGCGCCCACGTTGCCCGAGCCGACGATGGTGATCTTCTTACGCATGGGATGAGTCCTTTCTGCAAGCGGCCCGCTGGGGTGGCCGCCGGGATGAATCGAACCGGAAATTGTACCCCTGAATGGCCCTTATGAGTGCGTCAAGCGACATCGGCCCGTCTTGCGACGGGCCGATGCCTTACTCCTCTTCCCTTCCCGGGTCAGTCAGCGGCAACGGCCTTGGCATCCATGTTCTGGATGATGTAGGTGCCGAACTCGCTGCACTTCACCTTGGTGGCGCCTTCCATCAAGCGGTGGAAGTCGTAGGTGACCTTCTTCTGCTCGATGGTGCGGCGGATGCCGTCTTCGATCAACCGGGCCGCTTCCTTCCAGCCCAGGAAATCGAACATCATCACGCCCGACAGCATGACCGAACCGGGGTTGATGACGTCCAGGTCGGCGTACTTCGGGGCGGTGCCGTGGGTGGCTTCGAACATCGCGAAACCGTCGCCGATGTTGGCGCCGGGCGCGATGCCCAGGCCGCCGATCTGCGCGGCGCAGGCGTCCGAAATGTAGTCACCGTTCAGGTTCGGGGTGGCCAGCACCTCGTACTCGTCGGCGCGGGTCACCACCTGCTGGAAGATGGAGTCGGCGATGCGGTCGTTGACCATCAACTTCTTCTTCCACTCGCCGTTGCCGTGGGTCTTGTAGATCGAATCCAGGCAGCTCTTCACTTCCTTGACGATGTCGGCCTTGAACTCGGGCGTGGCGAACTCCAGCCCGGGCTCGATCATGTTGGCGTTCTGCTCGAGGGTCAGGTTGGGGTTCTTGTCCTTGTTGTCGAGGATCCAGCTCTCGCGCTCGGTGACCACCTTGTCGCGGAACTCTTCCACCGCCAGGTCATAGCCCCATTGCCGGAACGCGCCCTCGGTGAACTTCTGGATGTTGCCCTTGTGCACCAGCGTGACCTTGTTGCGGCCGTTGTCCAGCGCATACTGGATGGCGCGGCGCACCAGGCGCTTGGTGCCGGTGATCGAGATGGGCTTGATGCCGATGCCGCTGTCCAGGCGGATCTGCTTCTTGCCGCCCTTCAGCATCTCCTTGTTCAGGAAGTCGATCAGCTTTTTGACCTCCGGCGTACCCTGCTCCCACTCGATGCCGGCGTACACGTCTTCCGTGTTCTCCCGGTAAATCATGACGTTCATGCGGTCGGGACGCTTCACCGGGCTGGGGGCGCCGTACCACTTCACCGGGCGCACGCAGGCGTACAGGTCCAGGATCTGGCGCAGGGCCACGTTCAGAGAACGGATGCCGCCGCCCACTGGGGTTGTCAGGGGGCCCTTGATGCCGACGCGGAACTCCTTCATGGCGTCGATGGAGCCGTCGGGAAGCCAGCTTTTGAACTTGGCCATCGCCTTCTCGCCGGCGAAGATCTCGTACCATGCGATCCTGCGCTTGCCGCCGTAGGCCTTTTGCACGGCAGCGTCGAAGACGCGCACGCTGGCCTTCCAGATGTCGCGGCCGGTGCCGTCGCCTTCGATGAAGGGAATGATGGGATTGTCAGGAACTGTGTACTTGCCGTTGCTGTAGGTAATCTTGGCGCCGTCCTTGGGCACCTCGACCCCGTTGAATGATGCCGCCATTCGCAATACCTCCGCTGGAGCGTTAAGAAGTCTAGGGATTATAGGCCGGTTCCCGGGTCCCGCCGTAAGGCAAAAAATCACACCCGTTTGTGATGTTGCTCACAGGAACAGGTGCAGGCCCGGCTAGGAGACCACCTGATCGTAGACCGCGCGCACCCCCCGCCGGAGCGTGGCCAGCTCCACCTCCAGGCCGCGGGGGAACTCCTGCTGCAGCATGCGCCCGACCAGCAGCTCGGTCATCTCCCGGGCGTGGGCCGTGGCCGGCAGCGACTTGCGGGCCCGGCCCAGGACCAGGCGCACGATATGTTCCATGCTGCGCAGCAGCTCGGCGGCATGGTCCAGGGTGGCGCAATCCGCATCGCTCAAGAATCCTTGCTCCGCCAGCTCGTAGAG
Source organism: Terriglobales bacterium (assembly GCA_035543055.1). Classification (NCBI taxonomy): domain Bacteria; kingdom Pseudomonadati; phylum Acidobacteriota; class Terriglobia; order Terriglobales; species Terriglobales bacterium. The sequence continues at coordinate 18,434 of DATKKJ010000093.1, forward strand.
CCGCTCGCGAATGTTGCCCTTCGGCTGCTCCAGAGCATGGACCACGGTGAGATAAGAGCAGACAAAGTCGATGTCATAGAAGCCACCGGGCGCGACTTTGAAATTGGCGGCATCGTCCGACTTCTCCAGCTTGGTGCGCATGGCGCGGACCGCACCGGGAAAGGTGGGGTCGGCGGCAAAGCGCGGAAAGTGCTGGCGGGCCGCCGCGATGGCCCTGGCGCCCAGCTCCTCGGTGCCGGCCACGAAGCGCAGCTTGGTGAAGCTGAGCCCCTCCCAGGGCTGGGCCTCCTGCTCGAAGTAGGCTGCCAGGGTGGCTGGGGTGATCACCAGTTCGCCTTCGCCGCCGCGCGGCCGCAAGCGCGTGTCCACGGCGAACATGGTGCCTTCGCTGGTGTAGGCGACCAGCGCCCCCACGGTCTGCTCGGCCGTCTTGTGGGCCTGCACCGGATCGCTCTGTTCGTCACGGACGAAGATCAGATCGGCGTCCGAGCCCACGTCGAACTCCCAGGTCCCCAGGCGGCCGAGGGCCAGCACGGCGAAGCTGTCGGGCGCGCCGGCAATGTGCAGGGCGGCCCGGATCGCGTCGTCGGCGATCTCGCTGTTCTCCCACAGCGAGTCGTAGACGTTGCGGCTTTCCATGATGTCGCGCACGCCGGCGGCGAAGACCCGGTGACGATAGTGCTGGCGCAGCAGGGCCAGCTTTTCGGTGTGCGGCAGATTGACGGTGGCGATGTAGTGGAACACCGGGTCGCGTCCCGGGGGCCGTTCCCCTTCCGCGAGGACCGGGGCTGCCAGGGTCTTGGCCTCGGTGAACTGTGCCACGGTATCGATTTCCTGCGGGTGGCGCACCAGTATGTCGGTGAGGAAATCGCTCACCGCGAGGAGCCGCAACGCTCTTTCCACGGCCAGCGGCTGGCGGATGACCGCCGCGTATCGCTCCGAGCTGGTGAAGGCGGAACTCAGGAAGCGCTGCAGGTTGCGGCGGGTGCGGGCGGTCAGGTCGCGGCTGGCGACGATCTCGTGCAGTTGCGGCGCATCCTGGGAAAGGCGGTCGAGGATCTGCTGGAACGACTGCTCCCGTGCGCTCTCGCCGCCGGAGGAAAGACGGAATTCGCCCGCATCCTGCTCTTGGCGCCCGTGCACCTGCTCCGCATGGATGATGCGCTGGTAGATCCCGGCCACCGCCTCCATGCGCAGTTGCAGGGCATGCACCAGGCCGTGTGCCGCCACCAACCCCGTCCGGTCCGGCCCGACGGTGCGGTAGAGCACCGAAAGTTCCTCCGGCGTCCCGGGCAGACGATGCACCTGCTGTCCCCGCCTTACTTGCAGGCGGTGCTCCACCTTGCGCAGGAACTCGTAGGCCCAGGTCAGCTCGTGGAAATCCTTGCCGCTCAGGTGCGCCTTGTCGTGGAGCTTCTGCAGCGAGAACAGGGTGCCCCCGGAGCGCAACCAGGGCTCCGCCCCGCCGTACACCCGCTGCAGGCACTGCACCAGGAATTCGATGTCGCGGATGCCGCCGCGGTCGAGCTTGACGTCCAGCGTGCCTTCCGCCGGACGCAGGGCCGCCTTGCGCCGCCGCGACGCGCCCATCTTCTCGCGGGTGCGCAGTGCGGTCTCGATGGCGGCAAAGTTGAGCCGTTTAGCGGGCGTGAGGGCGCCAGAG
>DATKKJ010000094.1 GCA_035543055.1 Terriglobales bacterium
CGAAAACAAGGTGTTCATGTCCAGCGCCGACTGGATGGCACGCAACATGGATTACCGGGTGGAGACCTTCGTTCCCATCCATAACCCCACGGTGCATGCGCAGATCCTGGACCAGATCATGGTCGTGAACCTGCGCGACGACGCGCAGAGCTCCGTATTGCGGGCCGACGGCACCTGGCACCGCGTGGCTCCGGGCGATCCGCCGGCCTCCGCACATGAATATTTGATGACCAACCCCTCCCTCTCCGGGCGCGGCTCCGCGCTGCATGGCGGGTTGGCGCTCGACCGGCCCAAGGCAAAGTACAAGCGCCGGGTCGACTGAGAATCTGTCTGGAAACTCTACTCTGGTGGCCGCTTACGAGCGTTTTCCTGCGCTCCGGTGCTCGAATAACACCCGTAATCGACTCGCCAGAGCCAGTTTTCAAACAGTTTCTGATCCCCGGTGCTGCCTCAGTTCAGCGTGTACAGCGTGCCCGCTTTCCACTGCGCCGGGGTAATGAGGTCCGCTGCGCCGACGCGCACGGAATGCAGCTTGCCGTCCAGATTTCGTTCCCAGAAATCCAGGAACTTGCGCAATACGGGGAATTTCGGGGCCAGGTCCAGCTCCTGCCAGACATAGCTCTGCAGCAGACCCGGATGGTCCGGCATGTGGTAGAGAATCTCCGCCGTGGTCAGGCGGTAGTCGCGCATCTGCAAGGCAAGACTCATGCTTGTTCACTCCTTAAACATGAACGGTTTGCCCCGGGGTTTCATCAGATTGCCACGAAACCGCACTGGAGATGCAACAAAAAAATGGGCGATTACAGAAGCTTGGCACTCACCGGCGGGGAGTGCTGCGTTTTCTTGACTCGAGGGGCTGGCGCGGCTAAATCCGTGGCACTCCCGCCATGGGAGTGCTAACAACCGCGGCGCCGCGTGCCGGGCCGGACGGGTTGGAAAGCTTTTAAGACAATAACGTTTAGGAGCGATCATCATGGCGAATTTCCGCCCCCTGCACGACCGCGTCGTCGTCCGCCGCATCACTGCCGAGGAAAAGACCGCGGGCGGCATCATCATCCCCGACACCGCCAAGGAAAAGCCGCAGGAAGGTGAAGTTGTCGCTGCTGGTCCGGGTGCGCGCAACGAGGCCGGTCAGCTGGTGGCCCTGGATGTCAAGGCTGGCGACCGCGTGCTGTTCGGCAAGTGGTCGGGCACCGAAGTCAAGGTCGGTGGCGAAGACCTGCTGATCATGAAGGAATCCGACATTCTCGGTATCATCAACGCCTAATCCCGTAACAGCGTCCTGATGACGCAGCGGCGCCAGCCGCGCAGTCTGAATCAGGCCGCTCCAATATTAAGGAGCTACACACATGGCTGCCAAAGAAGTCCGCTTCGGCTCTGACGCCCGCGACCGCATGCTGCGCGGCGTCGACACCCTCGCCAACGCCGTCAAGGTGACGCTGGGTCCCAAGGGCCGTAACGTCGTCATCGAGAAGTCCTTCGGCGCCCCGCGCATCACCAAGGACGGCGTGTCCGTCGCCAAGGAAATCGAGCTGTCCGACACGTTCGAGAACCTGGGCGCGCAGCTGATCCGCGAAGTCGCCTCCAAGACCAACGACATCGCCGGTGACGGCACCACCACCGCGACCGTGCTGGCCCAGGCCATCGTGCGCGAGGGCGTGAAGGCCGTGGCCGCCGGGCTGAACCCGATGGACCTGCGCCGCGGCATCGACAAGGCGGTTGCCGCCGTGGTCGATGAGCTGAAGGCCCGCACCAAGAAGATCACCACCCCGGCCGAGACCGCCCAGGTTGGCACCATCTCCGCCAATGGCGAGACCGAGATCGGCGAGATGATCTCCAAGGCCATGCTGAAGGTCGGCAACGAGGGCGTGATCACGGTTGAGGAAGCCAAGGGCATCCAGACCGAGCTGGACGTCGTCGAGGGCATGCAGTTCGACCGCGGCTATGTCTCCCCGTACTTCATCACCAACCCGGAGAAGATGATCGCGGACCTCGACAGCCCGTACATCCTGATCTTCGAGAAGAAGCTCGCCCAGCTGCAGCCGATGCTGCCGCTGCTGGAAGCCGTGGTGCAGACCGGCAAGCCGCTGCTGATCATTGCCGAGGACGTTGAGGGCGAAGCCCTGGCGACCCTGGTTGTGAACAAGCTGCGTGGTGGCCTGAAGATCGCCGCCGTCAAGGCGCCGGGCTTCGGTGATCGCCGCAAGGCCATGCTGGAAGACATCGCGATCCTGACCGGTGGCCAAGTCATCTCCGAGGATCTGGGCATCAAGCTCGAGACCGTGACGCTCGCCATGCTCGGCCGCGCCAAGAAGGTGCTGATCGAGAAAGAGAACACCACGATCATCGAGGGCATCGGCGCCAAGGAAGACATCGCCGGCCGCGTCAGCCAGATCCGCGCGCAGATCGAGGAAACCACCTCGGACTACGACCGCGAGAAGCTGCAGGAGCGTCTGGCCAAGCTGGCTGGCGGCGTTGCCGTCATCCGCGTCGGCGGCGCCTCCGAGGTTGAGGTGAAGGAGCGCAAGGACCGCGTTGACGACGCGCTGCACGCGACCCGCGCCGCCGTCGAGGAAGGCATTGTCCCGGGTGGCGGTGTCGCCCTGGCCCGCGCCTCGCTGATCCTCACCAACCTGAAGGCCGAGAACAACGACCAGCAGACCGGTATCGAGATCATCCGCCGCGCCATCCAGGTGCCGCTGCGCCAGATCTCCGAGAACGCCGGTGAAGACGGCGCCGTGATCGCCGGCAAGGTGCTCGACATTGCCGAGTACGCCCATGGCTTCGACGCCCAGTCTGGCGAGTTCAAGGACATGGTTGCCGCTGGCATCATCGACCCGACCAAGGTCGTGCGCACCGCGCTGCAGGACGCCGCTTCCGTGGCTTCGCTGATCATCACCACCGAAGCCGGTGTTGTTGAGCGCGCCGAGAAGAAGCCTGCTGGCGGCATGCCGGGCGGCATGGGTGGCATGGGCGGCATGGGCGACATGGATTTCTAATCCAGCCCAACCGCTTGGACGAAAAGAGAGCCCCGGGGGAAACTCCGGGGCTTTTTTCATGCGCGCCAGAAAACACGCCATAAAGCCACCGCAAACACAGGTGAAACAAGCAACATGTACAGCGAATCCGATCTCGACGCCGCGGTTGCCGCGGGCAAGCTTTCACCCGGGGAGGCGACGAAATTCCGAGACTTCATCGCCGCGCAGAAAACCGCCCCGGCGGTGGATGAGGAATATGTCCGCCTGCTCACAGGCTTCAACGATATCTTCGTCTCCATAGCGCTTACCTTGGTGCTGGTGGCGCTGGGCACCGTAACCGCGTTCACCGGCGTGCCCGGTCTGTGCGTGGCGGCGGCGA
>DATKKJ010000095.1 GCA_035543055.1 Terriglobales bacterium
ACCGGGTCCTGGCGCAGGATGCCGTCGAAGATGACCGCCGAGGTTTGGCCGATGAAGGGTGCGCGGCCGGTGGCCATCTCGTAGAGCACGGCGCCAAGAGAGAACAAGTCGGTGCGCTCGTCCAGGTCCTCGCCGCGGGCCTGCTCCGGCGACATGTAAGCGACCGTGCCGAGAGCGGTGCCGGGGCTGGTGAGATGCTCCTCGCTGAGGCTGCCGGTGGCCATGGCGGAGAGGGCGGCGCCGGCCTTGCGCTTCATCGTTTTGCTGGCCAGGCCGAAGTCGAGGATCTTGGCGTGGCCGGATTCGGTGACAAAGATGTTGGAGGGCTTGAGGTCGCGGTGGACGATGCCCTTGGCGTGGGCAGCGGCCAGGCCATCGGCGATCTGAATGGCGAGTTCGAGCAGCTCATCGAGCGGGAGCGGCCGGTGAGAGATGCGCTCCTGGAGGGTCTGGCCCTCGAGCATCTCCATGGCGATGAACTCACGGCCATCGCTCTCGCCAATGTCGTAAATCGTGCAGATGTTGGGGTGATTCAGTGCGGAGGCCGACTTGGCCTCGCGCTGGAAGCGCTCCAGTGCCTGGGGGTCGTGGGCAACGTCGTCGGGGAGGAACTTGAGGGCGACGTAACGCTCGAGGCGGGTGTCCTTGGCGCGGTAGACCACGCCCATGCCGCCATGACCCAGCTTGTCGAGCACCTTGTAGTGAGAAACCGTTTCTCCGACCAAAAGAACGTTCCCCCGGGGTGGGGTAATCGTAGCAGAGAACCGAGAAGAGAGGGCAGAGCACAAAGCGCATAGTTCATAGCGCATGGTTCATAGCCAGGAGGAGATAGTCAGTCGGTCGTGGGTCGCCGGTCGTGGGTCGTGGGCAAACCTTGAGGTTGCGACACTTTGGGATGGACCGATGTGAAACGCTACGGCCGAAGGTGGCCGCGCCAAGGGCCCGTGCGAGGGCGCGCGGGCTACTTTGTGCAACCCTTCTAGCTGCCGACCAGGGCGGGGCGCTTGGGGAGCATCTCGCCGATGCGCTTGATGGCGCCGCCGACCGCGCGCAACTTCTCTTCGATGCGCTCGTAGCCGCGGTCGATGTGATAGACGCGGTCGATGATGGTCTCACCATCGGCCACGAGTCCCGCCAGAACAAGTGACGCCGAGGCCCGCAGGTCGCTGGCCAGCACGGCGGCGGCGGAGAGCGGGGTCTTGCCGCGCACGATGGCACGGCGGCCTTCGATCTTGATGTTGGCGCCCATGCGCACCAGCTCGCCGGCGTGCATGAAGCGGTTCTCGAAGATGTTCTCGGTGATGATGGAGCTGCCCTCGGCCTGGGTGGCCAGCACCATGAACTGCGCCTGCATGTCGGTAGGGAAGCCGGGGAACTCCTCGGTGCTCATGTCGCAGCCCTTGAGCGGGTTGTCGCCCTGGACGCGGACGGAGTCGCCGTTGTGGGTGATCTTGACGCCGCACTCCTCGAGCTTCTTGCAGAAGGTGAGATGGCGCGGGTCGCAGCCGGAGATGATGAGGTCGCCGCCGGTGAGCGCGCCGGCGACGATGAAGGTGCCGGCCTCGATGCGGTCGGGAATGATGCGGTGCCGGGCGCCCTTCAGCTTCGACACGCCCTTGATGCGGATAGTGGGCGTGCCGGCGCCGTCGATCTTCGCGCCCATCTTGTTGAGCAGGGCGGCGAGATCGGCGACCTCGGGCTCGCGAGCGCAGTTCTGCATGACGGTCTCGCCGTCGGCGAGAGTGGCCGCCATCATCAGGTCCTCGGTGCCGGTGACGGTGATGCGGTCGAAGACGATCTCGCCGCCCCGAAGGCGATCGGTAGAGGCTTCGACGTATCCGTGTTCCACGGCGATCTTCGCGCCCAGCTGCTCCAGGCTCTTGATGTGGAGGTCGATGGGACGGGCGCCGATGGCGCATCCGCCGGGAAGAGAGACGCGGGCGCGTCCGGTGCGCGCGACCAGGGGGCCGAGCACCAGGGTGGAAGCGCGCATGGTCTTGACGATCTCGTAGGAAGCCTCGGGGGTGGCGAGGTTCTTCATGGAGATGGTGGTGCGGTGGTGGGCGCGGCCGTAGCCGAGCTCGACCTCGCCCCCCATGGCGACCAGCAGCTTGCGTTCGGTATGGATGTCACGGACGTCGGGGATGTTCTCGAGGATGACGGGTTCTTCGGTAAGGATGGCGGCGGCCATGGCGGGCAGGGCCGCATTCTTGGCGCCGCTGACGCGGACGGTGCCGACCAGCGGCTCACCGCCGCGGATGACGAATTTGTCCATTTGTTTTCATTCTAACGGGAATCGCCGTGGAAGTAAGCAGAGCGGGAGGACATGTACGGAGGAAGTACCCAGTACTCAGTACCAAGTACCAAGCGGAAGCCGGAACAAACTTCTAGCGACCCTTCTTCTTTTTCTTGCCCTGATCTCGCTTCTCCTCGATGGCCTGGCGGACGTTGCCGCGGGCGCGGTGAAGGCGGCGGTGGGCCTCGTCGCGGTTGACGCGCGCCAGATGCATGACCACCGCCACCGGCAGAGTGCGCGCATCGTGCAGGAGCTGCGCGGCGCGGGCCTGGTTAAGGCCGGTGAGGGCGTGCAGGACAGTGAGGCCGCGCTCCACCAGTTTCTGGTTGCCGAAGTGCACTTTGACCATCCAGTTGCCGTACACGTAGCCGAGGCGTGCCATGGCGCCGGTGGAGATCATGTTGAGCACCATCTTCTGAGCGGTGCCGGCCTTCAGGCGGGTGGAGCCGGTGACGACTTCGGGCCCGGCGTCGGTGACGATGGCCAGTTGCGCGGCCCTGGCCAGGGGCGAGCCGGCATTGCAAGTGACGGCGACGGTGCGAGCGCCGTGCGCCCGGGCGTATTCGAGGGCGGCGATGGTGTAGGGAGTGCGGCCACTGGCGGCGAGGCCGATGACGACATCGGCTTGCCCGGGACGGCGGCCGGCCATGTCCGCTTCGCCGAGTTCGCGCGAGTCCTCCTTGGTCTCGGCGGCGGAACCGAGGGCGGGCTCGCCGCCGGCGATGATGTATTGCACCTGCCAGGCTTCGACGCTGAAAGTGGGCGGGATCTCGGCGGCGTCGAGGGCGGCGACGCGGCCGCTGGTGCCGGCGCCGACATAGATGAGGCGCCCTCCGCGGGAGAGGGCGTCGGCGGCCAGCTCGATGGCCTTGGCGATCTGGGGCAGCGCCTTCTTGACCGCGGCGGCGACCTTGGCGTCCTCGCGATTGATGACGCGCGCGATCTGCAACGCGGTCATGGTGTCGAGCTTGGCGGAAGCCTTGTTGGGCTGCTCGGTGCTTTGCTTGCGCGGTTTGCTCACGTGCGTCCCTCCAGACATTCCACGACTGCATCGTGAAAACGCGGCCGGACTTCCTTGATGAGTTGCGATTTGCGGTCGGGCCAGGTGCGGTTGGTCAGCAGCGTGACCGAGAGGCGGCGCTCGGGGTCGATCCACAGCGAGGTGCCGGTGTAGCCGAGGTGGCCGAAGGAGCGCGGGGAAAAATATTGGCCGGATTGCGAGGGCGGCGAGGGCGTGTCCCAGCCGAGGGTGCGCGAGGTGCCGGGCGGAGAATCCTGGCGGCGGGTGAAGAGGGCGACGGTTTCGGGACGGAGGATGGGACGTCCGCCGGCCAGCATGCACTCGGCGAAGCGGGCGACGTCTTCGGCGGGAGCAAAAAGGCCGGCGTGTCCGGGGTCTTCCGACCCCATGGCGCGTGCATTCTCGTCGTTGACTTCACCTTGGATGATCGTGCCTGGGAACCGGGGCGACTTCTCAGTTGGAGGGACTGCGGAACGCAGCTTGGGATGAGGTCGAAAGGTCGTCTGTAGCATTCCCAGAGGCCGAAAGATTTCATAGGCGCACAAACTTCCGAACCCCCAGCGCGTGATCTGCGTCATGGCCAAGGCCAACAACAAGAAACCTATGTCGCTGTATTCAACCTGCGTCCCGGGATTGTTTGTCAGTGGGACAGCAAGTATCGCCGGAAGCATCTGTGCATAGCCTGTTGCCTTTTCAAAGAGCCTCTCATATGCGGGCAGTCCGGAGGAGTGGGCGAGCAGCATTCGGAATGTGACTTGTTGTCGGCGAGAATCGTCTCCCGCGAATTCGGGAAGCGCAGTTATGAGCGGCGCGTCCAGATCGAACTGGCCTCGCTCGTAGAGGATCATCGCCATGGTGGTGGTGGCGACTGCCTTGGTGACCGAGGCGAGGTCGTAGATGGTTTCGGGCTGGACGGCGGGAGACTCCGGCTCGTAGGTGAAACGGCCGAGGCCCTTGAGAGCGACCAGGCGGCCTTGATGCGTGATGGCGACCGCGGCGCCGGGGAAGGCGTGGCGGGCGATGCCGTCGCGCAGGACGTCGAAGGCGCGAGCGAAGCGGGTGTCCTGTTGCGCGAAGTCGGGCGCCGGGTGACGCGGCCGGGTCTCGGTGGAACTGGTCACTGGGCTTCTGTCGCGTGTTATAACACAGGGAATTCCTGGTGCTTCCGCGAATCCAAGCCCGCGCCGTCACGCTCGTCGCCGCCCTGGCTGTGCTGGCGGCGCCGTTGACGCCGGCCGCCGATCAGAAGCCGGACTTCGCGGCAGTCGATGCCATCATTCAAAAGGCTATCTCCGACAACCTGATCCCGGGCGCGGTGGTGGTGGTCGGGCACGACGGGAAGATCGTGTATCGCAAAGCGCTGGGCAACCGGGCGGTTTCGCCGCGGCGCGAGCCGATGACGCTGGACACCATCTTTGACATCGCTTCGATGACCAAGACCTTCACCGCCGTCTGCGTGATGCGGATGGTGGAACTGGGGCAGGTGCGGCTGAACGATCCGGTGGCGCGCTACCTCCCGGAGTTCGCCGGCCAGGGCAAGCAGGACATCACGGTGCGGCAGTTGCTGACGCACTACTCGGGGCTGGAACCCGACCTCGACCTGAAGCAACCATGGCAGGGCAAGGAACTGGCGCTGCGGATGGCGTTCACCGCCCAACCCCTGGCGCCGCCGGGAGCGCGGTTCATCTACAGCGACATCAACGGGATCGTGCTGGGCGCGCTGGTGGAGCGGGTGTCGGGCATGCCGCTGGAGAAGTACATGGAGGCGCAGGTCACGGGACCGCTGGGGTTGGCGAACACGCGTTTCCTGCCGCCGGCGGAGTGGAAGCCGCGCATCGCGCCGGCGGACTACGCGGAGAAAGTGCTGGGCGAGGGGACGCGCATCCTGCACCTGCGCGGGACCGTGAACGATCCCACGGCCCGGCGCATGGGCGGAGTGGCGGGGCACGCCGGATTGTTCTCGACCGCGGACGATCTGGCGAAGTATGCGCAGTGGCTGCTGGACCGCGACCGGCTGCTCGCGCCCGCCACCATCGAGAAGATGACCACGGCGCAGCAGCCGCCCGAGCAGACCGAGCTGCGGGGGCTGGGATGGGACGTGGGGTCGTCCTTCGCCAACAACCGCGGCGAGCTGCTGCCGGTGGGCGGCTTCGGGCACACCGGGTGGACGGGAACGTCGCTGTGGGTGGACCCGCTGACGCGGACCTACATCATCATCCTGAGCAACGCCACCCATCCGAGCGGAATGCCGGAGCGCGGAGTGATCTCGCTGCGCGCCCGGGTGGCCAACGCGGTGGCGGCGGCACTGAGCCTGAAGGTCAGCAAGGAAGACCAGCTCCGGCTGGCGAACATCACCGGCTACAGCGAGCGCATGGCGGGGGTGCGAACCCTGATGGAGCGGAACGGCGAGGTGAAAGCCGGCATCGACGTGCTCGAGGCCACGGATTTCGCGGCGCTGCGCGCGGGCCGGGCGCTGACCCGGGTGGGGCTGCTCACCAACCAGACGGGAGTGGATTCGGCGGGGAAGCGCACCATCGATGTGCTGGCGCGGGCGCCGGGAGTGAAGCTAGCCGCGCTGTTCTCGCCGGAGCATGGGGCGCTGGGGAATGTGGACACGGTCAACATCGGGAACACGACCGAAGCAGCCACCGGGGTGCCCATCTACAGCGCCTACGGCGCGACCGCCAAGGAGAGGCAGCCGGCGCAGGAGGTGTTGCGGGAGCTGGATGCCGTGGTGGTCGACCTCCAGGACGCCGGCGCCCGCTTCTACACCTACGAGGAGAGCCTGGGACGGTTCCTCGAAGGCGCCGCCCAGGCGGGCGTCGCCATCGTGGTGCTGGACCGGCCGAACCCGGTGACCGGCGCTTTTCTCTCGGGCCCGATGTCGAACGGATCGGGCAAGCCCTTCGGGAATTATCATCCGCTGCCGGTGCGCCACGGGATGACCATGGGCGAGCTGGCGCAACTGTTCAACCAGGAGCGGCACATCGGCGCCCGGCTGACCGTGGTCCCGATGCAGGGCTGGTGGCGCGGCGACTGGTACGACGCGACCGGGCTGGCCTGGATCGGTCCCTCGCCCAACCTGCGCAGCGTCGCGGAGACGACACTGTACCCAGGAGTGGCGCTGGTGGAGGGGACCAATGTCTCGGTGGGGCGCGGGACCGACACGCCCTTCGAGCTGGTGGGAGCGCCGTGGGTGAACGGGCGGGAGCTGGCGCGGTATCTGAACGCGCGCCTGATCTCCGGTGTGCGCTTCGTGCCGGTGCGCTTCACGCCCAAGGACAACAAGTACACGGCGCAGGCGTGCCAGGGCGTGAACCTGATCGTCACCGATCGAAATCACCTGGACTCACCTGCGCTGGGTATCGAACTGGCGTCGGCCCTGCTGAAGCTGTATCCCCAGGACTACAAGATCGAGAGGATGATCGACATCCTGGCCAACCAGGCGACGTTCGACGCGATCGTGGCGGGGACGGACCCGCGCCGCATCGCCGAAGACTGGCGCGACGACATCGAGCGCTTCGAGAAGGTCCGCGGAAAATACTTGCTCTATCGATGAGCGACTTCGAAAGTGCCGCCGGGTTCTTATAATGCTGATTCCCACAGGAGGTCGTATGCGTCTCGGGGCCCTGCTCCTATTGTCCTGCGCCATCATGTTCGCTCAGGAGAAGCCCGCGGAAGAGCAGACAGCGGCTCCGGCCACGGTCGTCGTGCCGGCCGGCACCAAGCTGCCGGTGGTGCTGAAGCACGCCATCAACACCAAGTCAGCGCAGCCCGGCGATGCCATCTACGCCGAGACCAACTTCCCCGTCGTCGAGAACGACCGCATCCTCATCCCGGCCGGGACCTACGTGCAAGGGAGCATCACCAGCGTGAAGCGTCCGGGGAAGGTGAAAGGGCGGGCCGAAGTCCTGATGCACTTCAACACCCTCATCTTTCCCAACGGCTACACCGTCTCCATCCCGGGGGCGCTCGACCAGGTGCCGGGCGCGGAGAACAGCAAGGTCAAGGACAAGGAAGGCACGGTGCAAGCCGACAGCAGCAAGGGCAAGGACGTGGGCACGGTCGCGAAGGCCGGGGCGACGGGAGCGGTGATCGGGGCGGCGGCGTCGGGCGGCAAAGGTGCCGGCATCGGCGCCGGGATCGGGGGGCTGGCAGGGCTGGCCGTCACCATGCTCACCCGCGGCAACGACGTGCGGCTGGAACAAGGGACAACGGTGGAGATGGTGTTGCAGCGGCCGCTGGTGCTGGAGGAGGCAAGGCTGGAGGCACGGCCACGCGAATATGTCCCGGCCCGCCAGCCGCAGCCCATGGAGCGACCGAAGCTGACGCCCTCCCCCGACCCGCGGTAGATTCGCGCCATTCGATGCCTCAGGCCTGCCGTTCGGCGGCGCCCAAGCCGTCTGGGTGCGCCTTCTTTGCTAGCATCTTTCCCGTGGCGGTACGGACCATCTTCAGCATGGCGGAGGACTGCGCCCGCGACCAACGCCAGGGCTGGTACGAATTTGTCCGCGACTACGGCGCCATCGCCCGCACCCTGCTGACGCACTTTTTCCCCACTCTGACTCCGGAGATCGACAACCACGTGGCGGCGGTTTTTGCCCGCGCCCGGGCCGACGGCTCGGCGTGGTTCTCCTCCATCAAGTTCAGCAACGAGCGCGAGTTCCTGGTGGCCTTCCGCAACTTGGTCTTCGCCTATGGGCGGGAGCAGGAGCGCGTACCCGCGCCGCAGATCTCGCTCGAACAGCTGGCGGAGATCATGAAAGACCTGCCGGTGGTGGAGCGCGAGATGCTGTGGCTGTTCATCAAGGGCTACGACGCGCCGCAGATCGGCCGCATCGTCAGCAATCTGGAGAGCACCGCGGTGGCGGTGAAGAAAGTGGCGGACGAGCGGCTGCGGGCGGTGATCCCGGGCTCGGCGCCGGACGCGTTCGCGCTCTCGGCGCGGGTGCTGATGGTGGAGGCGGAGAAGAAGAAGTCCGAGAAATGCCTTCCGCTAAAGACCTTCAACGACATGATCAACGGGCAGCTTTCGTGGCGGGAGCGGGACCTAACGGAAGAGCACATCAAGGACTGCTTCTACTGCCTGGACCGCTACACCTCGTTCTGCGAAGGCATCCGCCTGCGCAAGGACGCGCAAACGCTGGCGGAGCCGGAGATCGAAGCGCTGCTGGAGAAGATGGGCGCGCCGCGGAAGCAGAGCAAGGGCCTGCTGGCCAAGCTGTTCTCGTAGTCAATCAACCCTCAATCGATTGTCATCCTGAGCGAAGTCCCGTAGGGATGAGCGTGAGGACCTACAGTTCGCATCTCGCAGCGAGTTCCACGGCAGTGGGGCGATTTCCGCTAGTTCACCGGCGCTACTTCAGCAAGAACAGCGCGTTCACGTGGGCCGTGACCGTGATCTTCTGGGCGGAGAATTCCTCCGTCGCCGGCGGCGGCGCCGCCTCGGCGCGCATGGCCATGGGTGCCCGCATGGCCCCCCGGATGATGGGGATTTGCTCCACCGTGTCCACGGAAGCGGATGACAGCTCGCCCAGGGTGCGGCCGCCGGCCTGGGCCACCGCCGCTGCCGAGCGGCGGGCGCGCTGCAGCGCGTCTTCCACTGCCTTGGTCTTCGCCGCGTCCATGTTTTCCAGGGTGTAGCTCAAGGTCTGGTTCTGGGTGACGTCCAGGTCGGAAAGCTGCTGCACGATGGGCCCCACCTTGGAGAAATCCTTCAGCTTCACGCTCACGCCGGTGTTCACGCGATAGCCGATGAGCTTGCGCTTGGGCGTGCGGTAGTCGTAGACCGGCTCCAGGGAGTAGAAACCGATCTCGGCGGACTTGGGTTCGATGCCGTTGCTGCGCAGCATCCGGCGGATCTGCTCGGCGGCTTCGGCGGCGCGGTCGGAGGCGGCTTTCGAAGAGTCCTCCTGGGCCGAGATATTGAATTGCACCACCGCGGTGTCGGGCGGCGATTCGAACTTGCCGTCGGCCCCGACGTAAACCGTGTTCTGGGGTTGGCCGTAAATCGGACGCTCCTGGGCGCTGGCGGCCAGCGATACCGTGGCGATCGCGATAAGCAACAGGATCCGTTTCATAAGGGTCTCCTTGATGACGTTCTGAATATAGAACGCCGCCGGAGCGCCGGCTTGTAAAAGATAAGGGGGGATTGCGTGGCGCGGCCGCCCTCGGCCGGCCACGGCAAACGAGCATACGAGTTCTAGTGCGTCGGCACCGTGAGCGGCCGGTCGAGGCGGAGTTCCAGTTGCTGGCCTTTTTGCAGGACCAGCTCGCGCCCGGTGAGGACGCTGGCGCCCAAACCCACACCCGCGCCGGCGACCGCGCCGATGACTGCGCCCTTGCCGCCGCCGGCGACCGCGCCGGTGGCGGTGCCCACGGCGGCGCCAATCGCCGCGCCTTCGGCGGCCCGGCGCTTATCCACGCCGGTGCGCGAGATCTCGCCCTCGGCTCCGGTCTCCGGCTTCACCCCGTGCTCTCCGGGTACGCTAGTCACGGTAGCGGCGATGGGCATGCCACCGTGGTTGGTGTCGATCTCATCGAAGCTCAGGATCATGCGGGCGTGAAAGCCGCTGTCCACGCTGCTGACGTGTCCCTTCAGCTTCTTGCCGCGGGGGATCACCTGGCCGTTCGGGGCCGTGAGGTCCTCCATCAGCTCGGCCTTGAACTTCTTGCCCGGCTTGACCTTGTTGCTTTCCAGTTTGTCCTTGAGCCGGACGACGAAGCGCGTACCTTCGGGGATCGCGCCTGGGCCACTGTAGGGGTAGTTGGACGGTGGGGGATAGTTCGAAGGATAGGATTGGGCCGCGGCCAGGCCGCTCAGTAGCAGCGCGCACAAGCCCATCCAGGCTCCTGATGGTCTCCGCATAGACTCCTCTTCTGAGGGGACTCTGTATTTCGATGTGCAGAGCTGCCGAAGGGCTGTATGGGGGCAGGAATCAGGAGGCAGGCGGCAGGATGCAGGCGGACATGGCTCTTGCTGCGCCCTGCATCCTGCGTCCTGCCTCCTTCTTCCATGATGCCCAATTAGGGACGAATCGCGGCGGATACTTTCAAAAACCTCGCAACTCTGCAACTTTGAGAATGCAGGCCGCGTCGAATAGACAGGACCTCACCCTCCCCCAACCGGAGGACTATGAAGAAGTGGTATATGCCCCTGGCGGTCCTTGGCATAGGGAGCCTGGGGGCGTTGCTGCTGAGCGAGCGCGGACGGCAAGCCCTGCGCTGGGTCGCTGAGAGCATCGAGCGTCACCAGGACACGATCTTAGAGTGGAACGAGGCCGCCGAGCGGGAACTTGACCGCCTGGAAGAGGCCCTGGACCGCATCGCCGCCAGCATCGAGGGAACAGAAGAGGCCCGCTGACCGGAGGGCCCGGACACCTCAGGCTGCGACCTGGTTGATCTTCTGCGCCATCCTGATGTCCCGCTGCGTCACTCCCCCGGAATCGTGCGAGATCAGAGCCAGCTTCACCTTGTTGTAGTTGATGGTGATGTCGGGGTGGTGCTGGGCCGCTTCGGCGGCGTCGGCGATTTTGTTCACGAACTTCATCGCGCTTACGAAATCGGGGAATTCGAAGAGACGTTCGATCTGCTTGCCATTCTGCTTCCAGCCGGGCAGGGAATTCAGCGCAGCGCGAATGTCGGCATCGGACAGAGTCGTTCCCATCTCACCCTCCAAACGGTCACACGTTAGCAAAAAGGTCGAGTGGCGTCATCCTGAGGGTGGAAGCGCGGGCCTTTAGGCCCGCGAACAGTGCCATCATATTTCTGGCGCTTTAGCGCTGGTCACTGACAAATCGCGCATAGGGTGCTAGGTTGCGCGGCATGAAATTTGCGCCACAAGAGATCAGGACATTCTTCGTCACTACGCTTACCTGGGGGCGAAGAACTGTTTTCCAAACCGATCGAATGGCCAGTCTCATGATCGACGTACTCGAGACGAATCGGCGAAAGGGCCATTTTCAATTACATGAGTTTGTCGTCATGCCGAACCATCTGCACCTTCTTCTAACGCCCGCATACGAGATTCCCCTGGAGCGCGCCATCCAGTTCATAAAGGGCGGATTTTCGTACCGCGCGAAGCGGGAACTCGGCTTCAATGGCCCAATCTGGCAGCCGAGCTTCACGGAACATCGGATCAAGGACGCCGAGGATTACGCAAAACACCGGGAGTACGTTGTGCAGAATCCGCACCGCGCTGGGTTGGCACGCGATTATCCTTCTTGTTCGGCGACCGGTCGGTACGAAGTTGATGATGCCCCGCCAGCGCTAAAGCGCACATCAATCGATGAGCTGGTTTCGCGGCGCTGAAGCACCGCGCTTCCACCGAAGAAGCCACGCTTCCACTAAGCAATCGGAGGAGGGAAGGTCGGCTGGCATTACACCGTCGCTTTCTGCGCGTAGGCGAAGCGGATGATCTGGGAGTTGATCTCCTTGCGCAGGTCGTCCCAAATGCTCTCCGGCATGGCCAGGAAGACCTTCACCACCTCGGGATCGAACTGCCGTCCGCCCCACCTCTTGATCTCTTCGCGGGCTGCCGAGAAGGGTTGCGCGGCGCGGTAGGGGCGGTCGGAGGTGATGGCGTCCAGGGTGTCCGCGATGGAGAAGATGCGGGCCCCGAGCGGGATCTCGTTCCCCTTGAGTTGCCGGGGGTAGCCGGTGCCGTCGTACTTCTCCTGGTGGGAATAGACGATCTCGGCGGCCTCGGCCAGGAAGGGGATCTTCTTGAGCATGACGTAGCCGCGGTAGGCGTGCTCCTGCATGATGAGGAGCTCGTCGGCATCGAGCTTGCCGGGCTTGCGCAGGATGGCGTCCGGGATGGCCATCTTGCCGATGTCGTGCAGGAAGGCGCCGCGAGCGATCACTTTGATCCGCTCCTGGGGCAGCCCCATGGCCCGGGCCATGGCGATGGTGAAGGCGGTGACCCGCTTGGAGTGGCCCTCGGTCTCAGCGTCCTTCAGGTCGAGGGCGTCGCCCAGGGCTTCCAGGGTGATGTCGTAGGAGCGTTCCAGGTCGCCCATGGCCAGGCGCAGCTGCTCGGTGCGGGCGGTGACTAGGGACTCCAGGTTCGACTGGTAGGCGCGGTTCTCCAGCTTGAGGCGGCGGTTCTCCAGGGCGCGGCGGACGGTGGCCATCAACTGCTCGCGCTCAAAGGGCTTCAGCAGGTAGTCGTAGGCCCCATTGCGGATGGCGGCGAGAGCCACGGAGATGTCGTGCACGGCGGTGACCATGACCACCGGCATATCGGGGAATTTCTCTTTGGAGCGCTCCAGCAGGCCGATGCCGTCGAGCTCAGCCATCATCAGGTCGGAGAGCATGAGCTCGAATTCGCCCTGCGCCTCCAGCACCGACAGGGCGTCGAGGCCGGAGGAGGCCTGAGTGCACTTGTAACCGGCGGCACTCAGCATGGAGGACACAATCTCGCGGATCGCGTCTTCGTCGTCCACTACCAGGATCTTGTCCCCATCCATCGTGCGCGTATTGTACACGCACTTGTCCAGGGAACCACTGGGGAACACATCACCTAAGTAACGGGGCCAGGCGGCGGCTTCCGTGATATACATCGGCACAAGTCCATGTATCTTCCCGGCTCCCCCCAGCTCGCCCAAGCTCTACAAGCCGAGGAGCTCCTCGCGCAGGCATCGGCCGTGCTGCTGCTGCTGGGGATCGGGGTGCTGGTGTACCGCTCCTTCCGCACCCGCTACCTGCTGACCTGGATCCTGGGCTGGCTGGCATACCTGCTGCACAAATTCGTGGCCGCGCAGTCGGGCGAGGCCTGGGCCCGCGCCACCTCCGTGGGATTCTATGTCCTGGCCATCACCCTGTTCGCGTCCTCGGTCTTCTTCTATACCGACCGGCGTTCGCCCCTGGCCCCCTTAGGGGGCTTCGCACTGCTCACCCTGGCGGTCTCGCTGGTGCACGTGCTTGCATTTCCCCATTCGCACCTGCTGCCGGTGTTGCTGATGCTGATGTATGCCGCGATCCGGGCCACAGGCGCCATCCACCTGGCGCTGTTCAGCCCCGGCCGGCGGGCAGTCGGGCCCATCCTGCTGGTGATCGGCCTGCTGTTCCTGCACATGCACCAGCCCGGCGGCTCGAACGTGGTGGCCGGATTCGACATCGCCCTGGAGCTGCTGCTGGCCGTCGGCATGGCTGTGATCGTGGTGGACGACTCCTACGAGCGCCTGCAACGGCTCCGGGTCTTGGGCGCCATGACCACCGCCATCGCCGAGGCCCAGGACTTCATGCCCATCGTGAGGACGGCGCTGCAGGAACTGAAAGGGCTGATCCCGGCACGCGCAGCGTGGTACCGCGCCCTCGATGCCGACCAGCTGGTGCTGGTCGATGCCATCGGGCTGAGTGAGGGCTATGTCCGGGCGCGGCGCACCATCTCGCTCACCGACAGCTTTACCGGGAGGGCGGTACGCAAAGGAACGCCGAGCGTGGTGCGGGTCTCGGAGATGGATACCGACCTCGGTGCAGGGCTGCAGACCGAGGGCTTCGAGCACGTGCTGATGATCCCGCTGCTGGGCAAGAAGACGGTCATCGGCTCTCTGAATCTGGGGGTGCAGCGCTTCCGCAACTACCGGGCCGACGAGATGGAATTCTTCTCTGCCATCGCCAATCAGCTCGGCATCGCCATCGAGAACCAGCGGCTGTTCGGCCAGATCATGCAGTCGCAGAAGCAATGGGTGAGTACCTTCGATTCCATCCAGGACCGCGTGCTGGTGCACGACGAGGGCTTCCGCATCGTGAAGGCGAACTACGCCTTGCGGGAGCGCCTGGGCATCCGGGAAGGCCCGCTCAGCGGCACCTGCGAGACCGTGCTGCCGGGAGTGGGGCGCACCTGGCAGGCTTGGCAGGGCTGTCCCTACTGCTGGCGGGCTTCGGGCTACGAGACCGGCCCGGACCCCTGCTTCGGGGGCTATTCCCAGGTCTCTACCTCCGCCTACAACGAGCAGGAGACCCGCCGGGTCGGAACGGTGCACATCATCAAGGACGTGACCGAGAGCCGGGCCATTGCGGAGCGCTATCGGCTGCTCTTCGAGCAGGTGCAGGAAGGCGTGTTCATCTCCACCCCCGACGGGCGCTTGCTCGATTGCAACGATGCCTTTGTCCACATGCTGGGCTACGAAAACCGGGATGAGGTCCTCACGCTCGACATCCCCGCCCAGCTGTACGCCGACCCCAGCGTGCGGCCGGCGCTGCTGCGCGACATCGAGCAGAAGGGGTACCTGCGCAGCTTCGAGATCACGCTGCGGCGCAAGGACGGCAGCGCCATCCCGGTGCTGGAGACCAGCTTCGCGCGCCGGGATGAGTCCGGCGCCGTGCTCACCTACCAGGGCTTCCTGCTGGACATGACGGAACAGAAGAAGGCGGAAGACGCGATCCGCCGGCGTAACCGCGAGTTGAATGCGCTGAACACCATCGCGGTGACCGCGGCACAATCACTCGACCTCGATGAGGTGCTGACGGTCGCGCTGGCCCAGGTCATGGACCTGTTCGCCGCCGACTCCGGGTCGGTCCTGCTGGCGGATGTCGAGAAGGGAGTCCTGCGCCGCCGGGTCTCGCAGGGACAGCGCAGCGCCGGCGCCACCGGCTTCGACGAGGTGCCGGTGCCGGAAGAGGCGTGGAAGTTGCTGCGCGAGACCCAGGTCGAGCTGGTGACGCAGCGACATCTGGCCCAGCTGCCGCCGTCGCTGCAGGCCTATGTGCTGGCCGAGGGGCTCCAGGCATGGATGTGGGTGGTGCTGCGCACCAAAGACAAGATCGTGGGCGTGCTGGGCATCGGCAGCCGCGCGCCGCGGGAGTTCAGCGCCGCCGACGAGAACCTGCTGATGGCCATCGGGCGACAGCTGGCCACCACCATCGAGAAGATCCACCTCTATGAGGAGACGCGCCGGGCCTACGAAGAGCTGACCCGCACCCAGGAACAGCTCCTGCAGAGCGAGAAGATGTCGGCCATCGGGCAACTGATCTCGGGCGTGGCTCACGAGTTGAACAACCCGCTGACCGCCATCCTGGGATACGCGCAGCTGCTGGAGAACGAGGAGATCCCGGCGCGCGCCCAGGATTTCGTGCAGAAGATGTACAAGCAGGCGCAGCGCACCCACAAGATCGTGCAGAACCTGCTGTCGTTCTCGCGGCAGCGGAAGCCGCAGCGGCTACAGGTGGACCTGCGGCGGGTGCTGGAAGACACCCTGGCGCTGCGCGACTACGACATGAAGCTGAGCAACATCGTGGTCGAGCGCGAGTTCGAGGGGAACGTGCCGCAGGTGATGGGAGACGAGCACCAGCTCGAGCAGGTATTCCTGAACATTATCAACAACGCCGCCGACGCCATGCTGGAGAACGGGCGCGGCGGCACCTTCCGCGTCCGTATCTACAGCGACGGCGAATCTGTCTGCGCCGAATTCCGCGACAGCGGCCCCGGCATCAAGGACCCGAAGCGGATCTTCGATCCCTTCTACACCACCAAGAGCGTGGGCAAGGGGACGGGTCTGGGGCTGAGCATCTGTTACGGGATCCTGAAAGAGCATGGCGGCAGCATCTTCGCCAGCAACCATCCCCAGGGCGGGGCCGTGTTCCAGGTGCGCCTCCCGGCGCTGGCTCGGCCGATGCCCACCCGGGCAGCTCCCGCCGCGCGGCACCAGGCCCCGCTCCACGGACGGGTGCTGCTCCTGGACGACGAGGAGTCGGTGCTCGAGTTCGAGCGCGAGGTGCTGCGCAGCGCCGGCGCCGAGGTGGTCGCTTGCGCCGACGCCGAAGACGCCATCAGCCGACTGCGCGACGAACACTTCGACGCCATCATCCTCGACGGCAAGATGCCGGGACAGTGGGGAGGCGCGGAAGTCTACACCTGGATCCGCTCCAACCGCCCCGGCCTGGAGAAGAGCGTGGTGCTCGCCATCTCCAACCCCAACGATCCGGAGATACGCCGCTTCCTCGAGGAGACCGGGGTCTCCTTCCTGCCCAAACCCTTCGACGTCGCCGACCTCGTCGCCGTCACCCAGCGGCTCCTGCACCGGGCTCGCGCCCAGGCCACCGTGTAATCGCGACCCACCCAGGCTCACATAGTGCCCTGAAATTTTTACCTACCCTGAAGCACAACCTGGCCATGCCCATACCGCTTGCCAGCAACCCGGCAGTCCTCCCGGCCCCTGCCCTTTACCCTCGTAAGCCTAACAAATCGTGGCTGTTAGGGAGAGAACGCGCGCTATCGTGGGCCATGGGCAGGCCGATTGCTCCTATCCCAAGCGTGCCCAGGCTGCCCAAGATTGCACTATCTTAAGGGCAGTCGAAGTGGTTCAGCGATTGCATAGAACTTATCGGCAAGCGGGTGTCAGACCCGCGAGTTAGCGGCGATGACCCTCTAGAAAGGGAACTACCAATGGCGACCCAGATCCAGCAAGCAAAACTCCCCGGCTTGGTGGCATATATGCCGGAAGCGGCACGGGCGCGAGTCGAGACCTATAAGCTGGCCTACGACGAGCACCGCCACCGGGTCTATGCTCTGGCGTTCTGGATGACCGACAACGAGACTACGGCCGAAGAGCTCATGACCAATACCTTCATTCGCGCGTTCGCGACCAGCCCAAATCCGCTCGGAGAAGCGGTGGACCGCGCCCTGCTCAGCGAGCTCCGCGAGCTGATGCCGGTCGGTACCCTGAGCCTCGATTGCTCCCCCGCGACCAAGGTGGAAGGCGTGCGCCGCAATACCAAGCGCGTGCACCTGGAGCGGGCGGTAGTGCAGCTACCGCCCACCGAGCGATTGATCTTCCTGCTGCACGACGTCGAGAGCTACGACCACGCCCGCATCGCCCGCACCCTGGGCATCAGCGACCTGGAATCGCGCCAGGGCCTGCACCAGGCGCGCCTCCGCCTGCGCGAGATTCTGTCCACATTCAAGGACTAAGGTTTCGGCTTCATTCCCTCTCTCCCGACTTACGCCCCTCGGCAACGAGGGGCCTTTTTGTGCGAGGCGCCTGCTGTTCCTGATTGGGATTACAATTGAACCCAACCAGTGTCATCCCCAACCGACTTCAGTCGGTGAGGGACCTGCTTTTCCCATATGAAAGCAGTCCACCACACACACGAGGCCCGCTGGTGGGAGACGATGCCCGACGGCCGTCTGCACTGCTATCTCTGCCCACGGCATTGTCACATCGGCGACGGCCAGACCGGTTTCTGCTTCATCCGCAAGAACCAGGCCGGACGCCTGTTGCAACTCGGCTACGGCCGCCCCGCCGCCGTGCAGATCGACCCGGTCGAGAAGAAGCCGCTCAGCCACTTCTTCCCCGGCACCCAGATCTTTTCCATGGGCACCGCCGGCTGCAACATGGGCTGCTTCTTCTGCCAGAACTGGGACATCTCCAAGGCCAAGTCCGACCAGGTCAACGCCGCCGACCTCTCGCCCGCACAGGTGGTCGCGCTGGCCGAGCAGTACGGATGCCCGCATCTGGCCTTCACCTACAACGAGCCCACCATCTGGGGCGAGTACGTCATCGACATCTCCAGGGTCGCCCACGAGCGCGGCCTGAACACGGTGATGGTCACCAACGGCTACATCACCCGCGAGGCCTTTTTCGACGTCTACGAGCACATCGACGCCGCCAACGTGGACCTGAAGGCCTTCACCGAGAATTTCTATTCCAAGATCACCCTCACCCACCTGCAGCCGGTGCTGGAGACGCTGAAGTGGCTGCGTCACGAGACCAACGTCTGGTTCGAAGTCACCAACCTCATCATCCCCACCTTGAACGACGAGGAGTCGGAGTTCAAGCAACTCTGCGACTGGATGCTGAACAACATCGGCGACGACGTGCCTCTGCACTTCACCGCCTTTCATCCCGACTTCAAGCTCCAGGACAAGCCGCCGACTCCGCCCGAGACCCTGCATCGCGCCCGCCGCATCGCCATGCAGATGGGCCTGAAGTACGTTTACGAGGGCAACATCTTCAGCGACGGCGCCAACACCATCTGCCCCGGCTGCAAGAAAGTCATCGTGCGCCGCTCCTGGCACAGCGTGCTCACCAACCAGCTCAAGGAAGGGAAGTGCGCCCACTGCGGCACGGCTATCGCCGGCGTCTTCACCCAGGCGCAGGTCGAGCAGCGCCGCGAAGTCAACCACCTCCACCCGGTCGGCTGACCCCTTAACTTCCGATCCTGCCCTGTTAACAACAGGCGTCTGCTTCCAGTATCATTGCGCCCCTCTGGTCCCCGGGGGTGGGGACGACTGCCTTACAGATCTGTGATTCGACTTTCCTTGAAGGAGCAAACCATGAAGAAGACAGTTTGTCTTGCTGCCGTGCTATGTATTGCGGCCTTGTTGCTGCCTGCGCTGCTCGTCGCCCAGGCTGCGCCCAACCGGCCCTTTCACGATGGGACCGTGTGGAACATCACATTCGTGAAGGTGAAACCTGGCGTCGGCCTGAAGTACATGAACTACCTCGCCAGCGACTGGAAGAAGGAACAGGAAGCTCTGAAGAAAGCCGGGCTGATCCTCAGCTACAAGGTCATTGCCACCGAGGCGCATGGCACCAGCGATTGGGACCTGATGCTGATGACGGAATTCAAGGACCTGGCGAGCCTGGAAGCCAACCAGGACAAGATGGAGGCGGTCGCAACTCAGGCCCTGCAGTCGAACGATCAGAAGATGATCGAGGGCTATCAGGAGCGCGCCAGTTGGCGGGAGATTGTGGGTGAGCGACTGTCGCGCGAGATCATCCTGGAATCGAAAGCAAAATAGTTCGAAGCGCAGACGGGGTCTGCCAGTATCCGCGCGTGCCCCACCCAAGCCTGCTGTTGGCTTGGGTGGGCAATCTGTTGAGCGCCGAGAAGACGCTCACAGCCGTTTCGGCCCGAACGCTCGCGCCAGCAAAGTGAACTGAGTACTGAGTGCTTGGTACTGAGTACCGGGTACTGAGTACCGGGTACTGAGTACTTGGTACTGAGTACTTGGTACTGAGTACTTGGTACTGAGTACTTGGTACTTGGTACTTGGTGCTTGGTGCTTGGTACTTGGTACTTGGTACTTGGTACTTGGTACTTGGTACTTCTTCTACAGCTCCGCCTTCTTGAACTCCGCCTTCAGGAACTTCAGGAATCTTTGCCGTTCGGCGGGCTCCAATGACGCCACCAGCGGCACCAGCCGGGCCTTCTCCCTCGTCACCAGCTCTCGCCCCGCGTTCAGCACGATTGATCCTAGCTGCGCCTCCGTCACGATGGCGATGTTCTCCACCAGCTTCCGCAGGTACGGGTTCCGCAGCCGCTCCATCGTCACTTCATATCCATTCACCACGAACGGCTCGAACTCCAGCAATTCCAGCGTGATCTGTACCCCGGGGCCCATGAGGCCGCGGAACAACCGGCCCAGCCGTAGGTTCGTCTCCGCTCCCTTGTAGCTCGGCCAGAGCACCCCGCGCAGCCGCCTCAGCACGCAATCCGTCTCGCCGACGTACACCACGCTCCGCATGCCCGGCCGGTCCACTCGCCAGCAGTACACCGCCGGCCCCACGTACCTCCGCCGCAGGAACTTGGTCGTCTTCTGCGGAAACCGGTACGGCTGCCCCGCCGCCGCCATCACCGGCCTCCACCGCATCTCGATATCGAGTTCCTTACTCACAATTCCAAACCTTTCCCACTGTCATCCCGAGCGGGCTTCAGCCCCGAGGGACTTGCTGTTCGCCAAAAACCCCAGTGTCATCCCGAGGGGCTTCAGCCCCGAGGGACCTGCTGTTCTTTCAGAACCAGTGTCATCCCGAACCGACTTTAGTCGGTGAGGGACCTGCTTTTCGTCTGCACCACCGCAAACCATTCAGCCGAGAGGTCCTCCCACGTAGGATTCGTCTCCTCGATCAGCGCCACCTTCTTCGACCGTCTCCATCCCTTGATCTCTTTCTCCCGCTCGATTGCATTCCTCACGTCGTCGAAACTCTCGAAGTGAACCAAACGATGGCACTTGTACTTCTGTGTGAATCCCTCGATCAAATTGTTCTTGTGCTCCCAGAGGCGCTCTTCCAGGTCGCCGGTCATTCCGACGTAGATCACCCGCGATCGGCTCGCCATGATGTACACCCAGAACCGCCATTCGCCCTGGTTCTTCACTTGGATCCTTCCCCCGTGTCATCCCGAACGGCTTTCAGCCGTGAGGGACCTGCTTTCCCTCCGTGTCATCCCGAACGGCTTCAGCCGTGAGGGACCTGCTTTTCTTGCGATGAGGGTAACAGCAGGTCCCTCGGGGCTAAAGCCCACTCGGGATGACACTCTCTACCTACCCAGTGTCATCCCGAACCGACTTCAGTCGGTGAGGGACCTGCTTTTCGTCTGCACCGCCGCAAACCATTTAGCCAGACAGGACTTGGCCAACGTGTTCACGGACAAGGCTACTTCGCGCTCTTCTCCCGCCGCTCCCTGACCCAGCCTTCCTTCACCACCTGGCGGCCGCGGCCCAGAGCGAGGGATTCGGCGGGGACATCGTCAGTGATGGTGGAGCCGGCGCCCACGTACGCGCCGCGCCCGATGCGCACCGG
>DATKKJ010000096.1 GCA_035543055.1 Terriglobales bacterium
TGGATCTGCCGTCCCGCAGCAAGTGGTTCGAGTACTCCCGCGCCCGCGACAAGATGCTCGAAGCCACCGACACTGAATGGGCGCCCTGGTATATCTTGCGTTCGGACGACAAGAAGCGCGCCCGGCTCAACGCCATCAGCCATATCTTGAGCCTGATTCCGTACAAGAAAGTCCCGCGCGAAAAAATCAAGCTGCCGAAGCGCTCGATGAAAGGCGCGTACGACGACCAGGCCACGCTCAAGGGCAGAAGGTTCGTGGCGGAGAAGTATTGAGCGATCAATCTCGCGCAAAAGGCGCAAAGACGCCAAGTGGGACAATAAGAGCAGGAGTCAGAAGGACCCATCACAAAGTCCATTCCGATGCGGTTACGAGATCACAGATCGAGCAACAGGATTCCTGTTTCTCTTTGCGCCTTCGCGCCTTTGCGCGAGATGTTGTTGTCACATCAGGGCTAACTCACGACGCCCATGTCTGACGACCCTGTCAAATTTACCAGGCCCGTACTCGAACCGAGCGAGCGCATCGCCGAAGTGCTCTTTGGGCTGATCATGTTCCTCACCATCACCGGTTCGCTCAGGGTGGCCGCGGCGAGCCCAGAGGATGTACACACGATGCTCGCGAGCGCCCTCGGCTGCAATCTGGCCTGGGGAATCATTGATGCGATGCTGTATTGCATGGGCCGCGGGGCCGAGAAGGGCCGCGGTCTCATAGTTTATCGCGCCGTGCTCAAAGCCACGGACCCAGAGCGGGCACACCGCCTCATCGCCGACGCGTTGCCGTCGGTGGTCGCATCCGTCCTCCAGCCGGCGGAGCTGGAATCCATCCACCAGCGTTTGAAGCAACTCCCCGAGCCGCCCGAGCATGTGCGCCTCCGGAAGGAAGATTGGCTGGCGGGGCTCTGGGTGTTCCTGTGGGTGGTCCTCAGCATGTTTCCCCTGGCGATACCGTTTATTTTCATGCACGACGCCGCGGCGGCCCTGCACGTCTCCAACGCCATCGCCATCGTGATGCTGTTCGGGATGGGCTATGCCTACGGGCGCCTCACCCTGCGCAACCCGTGGTCCAGGGGGATTGCCATGGTCATCGTCGGGCTCGCGCTCGTGGCTCTCACCAAGGCGCTCGGAGGATGAAATCGATACGCACAGAAGACTACATCGCCGTCGCGCTCCTCCCTGCGGCTGCGTTCAGCACCACTAGGCAGGTGCTGCCAGGGAAGGAGTAACATCATGTCGACCCCCACACCTAGCTCTCTGCCGAGGCCAGCCTGGATCGTTCGCTGGATTCCAGCGGTTTCATGGCTGAGCTCCTATCAAAGGGAATGGCTGCGCTTCGATCTGGTCGCCGGTCTCACCACGGCGGCCGTGGTCATCCCCAAGGCAATGGCCTACGCCGCCATTGCCGGCCTCCCGCTGGAGGTGGGTCTCTACACCTCACTCATCCCGCTGGTGGTGTACGCCGTGATGGGCACGTCTCGCCCCCTGAGCGTCACGACCTCCTCGACCATAGCGATCATGGCAGTCAGCATCCTCGGCCAGGTGACCTCCGGCGCAGGGCCTGCAGCGCTGCTCTCGGCATCGGCCACATTGTCGCTTCTGGTGGGAGCATTCCTGCTGTTGGCGGGTCTGTTTCGCCTCGGTGCAGTCGCCAACCTCATCTCGGAGCCGGTGCTGACGGGTTTCAAAGCCGGAGTTGGTCTGGTGATCATATTGGATCAGCTTCCCAAGCTCCTCGGGATACACATCACCAAGGCCGGATTCTTCCAGGACATCTGGTCCATCGTCATGCACCTCCCGCACACATCAATCCCGACTCTGATTCTCGGCGTCGTGATGCTGGCCCTCATGCTGGGGCTGGAGCATTTCACGCCCAAGGTGCCGGCGGCACTGGTCACCGTGGCCGTCGGTATCGCCGCCTCGGCATTCTTCGGGCTCGACAAGGCGGGCGTGTCGGTGGTGGGAACGCTGCAGGGGGGATTGCCGTCCTTTGCGCTCCCCGACTTTTCTCTGCTGCAACAGCTCTGGCCGGCAGCGCTCGGTATCGCTCTGATGAGTTTCGTCGAATCGGCTGCGGCGGGTCGCGCCTTCCTGCATAAGGGAGAGTCGGCCCCCAATGCCGACGGTGAACTGGTGGCGACCGGCATGGCAAACCTTGCCGGCAGCTTCTTTCATATCATGCCGGCCGGTGGCGGAACGACGCAGACGGCCGTGAACGATGGCGCGGGAGCTCGCAGCCAGTTGGCAGGGGTTGTGACCGCCGCGGTGGTCATGGCCACGCTGCTCTTCCTCGCCCCGCTCTTTGCCAAGATGCCCCATGCAACGCTGGCCGCCGTCGTCATCGTCGCCAGTATCGGCCTGTGCAGCCCGGCACAGTTCCTCGCCATCCGGCGAATCCGCTACATGGAATATCGGTGGGCGCTCGTCGCCGTGATTGGAGTGGTGCTGCTCGGCACCCTGCAAGGCGTTCTGGTGGCGGTGCTGGTCTCGATGGTATCCCTCATCCACCACGCCAATCTTTATCCTCTCCACGTCCTCGCACGTAAGCCCGGCACCAATGTGTTCCGCCCCCGCACACCGGAGCATCCTGAGGACGAAACCTTCCCCGGGCTGCTGCTGCTGCGGCCTGAAGGTCTGATCTACTTTGGCAATGTCGCCCGCCTTGCTCAGCAGATGATCGAACTGCGCGTCGCGGCTGCCCCGAAGGTGGTGGTCCTGGACCTGGGCGCGGTGGCCAATCTGGAGTTCACGGCGCTCAAGATGCTGATCGACGCCGAGGAGAAACTGCGCAACGAAGGCATCATGCTCTGGCTGGTGGCACTGAATCCCGAGGTGCTCAAGGTTGTCCAGCATTCCGGCCTGGGGGAACGGCTGGGCCGGGAACGAATGTTTTTCACCCTGGAGCAGGCTGTCGAGAACTACCAGAAGGGATCCGCTGCAAGGCCTCACGGTGCCCAGTGAGCGAATGCGCGCTTCTCGGCCCCAAGATGAGCAAAGATCGGTAAGGACACCGCCGGGTGCATGCAGAGCAAGAGCTACTCGATAGGAGTGGCGAATGGGGGAGCGCCCATGGAGGATGACGTGAAGCCCAGCTCGTATTGGTTAAGAGCGGCCTGCTGCATCCTGCTCGCCTACTGTGTGGCTGCCTGCCAGAAGGAGCGCTGGGAGGTGGGGAAGAATTTGCGCGCACGCGACGTCGCCGTAGCCGCCGCCCTCGGTGACACGGGTCAGGCGAGCAGCGCGGACCTCGCGGCTACGGATATTCCGGCAATTCCCTATCCGCAGGCCCTGCGCCCCTGCTGCGCGTTCGGTGCGGATCTGAAAGTGGCGGTCGGCCGGGTGCCAGTGCCCGGCGTCGAGATCGGCAACCTGGTGGGTCCGCAGGACGTCGGCCCGCACCGCTACGACAACGGCTATATCTCCCTCCACGGGACGGATCCGCGGGGCATCATCGACAACGAGAACAACGGCCTCATCTACACGTGCCGCGGCGGCTTCATCGATTTGGCGCACGTGCGCGACAATGCCGACAACACGCTGTCGCTCACAGCGTCCATCGCCCGCTCGCTGGAGACGGGCGGTACCGTCGACGTGCCGCCGCAAGGCGCGGCCATGCGGGTGCGCCTGCGTGCGGTGTCGACCGCGGGGGTTGCGAAGTACGGCCGTATTCCGCTCGCGACAGCCCTGGCCCAGTGGGTGGCGTACCAGTTCTCGATCTGGCACGAGATCGCGACCTTCTACGGCTACGCGTCGTTGGCGGAGTGGCCCGAGAAGATCTCGGCCTTCTCCCCGGAAGATCTGTACTCCAACCAGATCGGGGAACGACTGGCAGGCGGCATCATCCTGTCAAAGGAGGTGCACAACGACGTCGACTACGGATTGAGCATGGACGCCTGGATCACGCGCATGCTGGAGCGGCTCGGGGCGGTGTCGCTGGCCGACTCGCGGGCAGCCATGCGGGCGGTCGACGGCGCCTGGTGGGACTCCGAGAAGCGGATCCCGGACTGGACCCTGGTGACACGGCGCCAGTTCGAGACCGACCCCTTCCTGCGGCCGTGGCGGCTCGAGGATGCGCACCCCGGCACGAAGGGAGCTGTGATGCCGCTCGGGCGGTGCCGCGACGCTGAGCCCGCCCTCGTACTGCATGTCGTCGACGGCTTCGCCGGGGCCCTGTTTCGCGACTATGCCACGGTGGAGTTCGACGTG
The DNA here is from genome assembly GCA_035543055.1 of Terriglobales bacterium. NCBI lineage: Bacteria > Pseudomonadati > Acidobacteriota > Terriglobia > Terriglobales > Terriglobales bacterium. Next base: position 4,200 of record DATKKJ010000096.1, read on the forward strand.
GACGATTCACTGGTCGCGGCCGGCTTTCCGTTGCCGCGCCCCGGCAGCCGTCGCGTCAATCAGGAGGACTTTCCGTTCATCATCCAGAAGATCCGCGATGCGAATGCGGAGACATTTGGACCGGGCGCCGACGCGCCCTGAGAGAGGGAGGTGCCTATGAGACGATTCGTACCGTGCGCGGTGACGGTCGTGGCGATGCTGGTCCTGGCGGCCGGTGCGCGGGCCATCGACACGAAGACGGCGCTGGACAAGCTCGGGTTTCCGGCCGACACCCAGTCGCAGGTGCTCGCCGGGGAGTTCGTCGAGACCGCGCTCCCGACGGCGACCGAGCGTGACCTCAATGTCGGGATCGCGTTCCTGGTCAAGCAGCCGCCCGACACGCTTGCCCGCACGGTGCAGGAAGAGATGCTGATGCAACGCGTCGATCCGGCGACCATCGCCTACGGGAAGTTCGACGGCGACGGGACGGTGGCGCAGCTCGCCGGTCTCAAGCTGACGCCGGGGCAGCAGAAGGCTTACGCCGACGCGAAGCCCGGGGAAGCGCTCAACCTGTCGAGCGAGGAGGTGGCCGCGCTGAAGGCCGCGGGCAAGGATGCGGCGGCCATCCAGGACACCGTGCACGAGCTGCTGTTGGCGCGCTACCGGGCCTACCGCACGAGAGGCCTGGCGGGCATTGCCGCTTACGCGCGACAGGGGGCAAGGACCGATCCCGCCGCCGATCTCGCCGCGGTCAACGCCACCATGCGCAAGGGCGCGCTCCTGCCGCTCGCGTTCTACGAGCTGTTGGACAACTATCCCAAGGGAGCCCCGGCCGATGCCACCGAAATTCTGTACTGGTCACAGTTCACCGCACACGGGGAGGACACGATCGCGCTCGTTCACACCCTGCAGGCGACCTTCGGTGGGACCCTGATCGGCGTGCAGCGCCATTACTACGTGAGCACCGGCTACAACATCGAGCAGGCGATCACGGGGTTTCTGCCGGCGGAGGGGGACACGCTGGTGATCTACACCAATCACACGTCGACGGATCAGGTGGCCGGCTTCGGCAGCAGCGTCAAGCGCGGCATCGGGCGCAAGTTCATGGCCGGCGAGCTCAAGAAGCTGTTCGAGAAGGCACGCGCCACCGCGGCGCGGTAGGTCGGTGAGCAGCCGCCGTCGGTGGAGGAAAAGGAAAATGAGACTCAAGCCGCGAAGGAGCTGCCGAGTAGCCTTACTCGCTCTCGGTTGAACTCTGCGATGGTGCCGCCACCTCCCGAATCTACGCTACCGTCGGACGACATGCTGTCCTTCGCTCGCAGCGGAGACGGCGGACTGCTCGTACGCCTGGCGGGACCGTGGCGGTTGTCGCAGCCGCTGCCGTCCTTCAGCGCGGCGGAGCGTCAGATCTCCGAGGCGAAGCCGCGCCGGCTCGCCTTCGACGCGACGCAGCTCGGCGACTGGGACAGCGGCCTGCTGACCTTCCTGATCGATCTGGTGGACTTCTGTAGCGCACAAGGGATCG